>NZ_JAMYLP010000010.1:0-104845 GCF_040318085.1 Mesorhizobium sp. M1322 | reverse complement strand
TCGGCTCGATCAGCGTCCACTCCTCATCGGTCAGATCACTTGCGTAGCGCGGGCAGCGCCGTTCATACTGCGGGCGAGTGGTTTCGGTCCAAGGCTTCGTGATCTCCGTCGAATCTCAGCAATCCGACAGAATCACAACCTGCTGAAATCACTCACTCCTTTTTGGATCGGACACTTAGAGACGGGGTCGCTGTTACCCCGGGCACAGCGGAGCGATTTATTTCTGATACGCTTATGTACTGGTACTTCTACGTTTTGCGCGGAACCGGACTCGTTCAAAGAAGTCAAGGCAACGCTCTAATGAACCGGGCGCTTTACCCGTCAGGGATGGGAGACATGGGGTGGGGACCAGCAGCTTGCGGATCTTTCGCGTGCCCCAAAGTGACTTCTTGTCCTCTTAAATGTGTTGCGCGGCGAAGGTCCAACGGATCGCCAGTTTAAACGATCGTAGCGCTGTGACTACACGATCAGCTTTGGCGAGAAAGGACAAAAAATGGAAGTCATCTCATATCTTAGAGCAGCCCAAGAGCGGACCCAATCGTGCGGTGAGGCGGCCATTGCAGCCCTGCAATTGGTTCGGCTGTACGACGCAGCGGCTGCGCGACCGAATGGCACATTTCTAGAACTTGGGACGGATCGGGGGCAGGCCACTAAAATGATTCTTGCTGCCTGCGAGAAGAACGGCGGGAACCTGGTCTCGGTCGATATCCGGGATTGCTCAAGTGCGGCAGTTAGCTGTCGCTGGACCTTTGTTCAGGCAGACTCCACAGATCGCAAGACCATCCTAAACAAAGCGCCCATTCTGCAGGATGGAATCGATTTAGTCTATGTAGATAGTCTACACACGCCAGAACACGTGTTGAATGAAGTGTATACGTGGTTTAGCCTGGTTCGAAAAGGAGGCACAATCTGCTTCGATGACATTGATCCGAACCCATATATGCGAGGGCGAAGGAAGGACAATCCCCAAATTGAGATTGCTAACCGAAGGATTTTTTATGTAGTTCAGAGCATTTTCTACGACAACTTAGACCAACTTCAGATGACGGTAGACTTCGGTAGTACCGGCCTTGCGATGCTCAAGAAAACATCTGAGATTGGATCGGAACTCAAGCCGTTCAACCATTTACCTGCAGAACGCAATAGTACGTTTCTGGCGAAGCTCAGCGTGCGGTTTGGAGAAAGATACTACGCGCACAAAGGCGATGGATCGGACTTTTTGACAGCGTGAAATGTACCCGGATGCCGTGAGGTATTTGATCCTGAGCGCGCCATTTCTCCTTGGCGTTCATGACGCAGCTCATCATTATTGTCGGTATACGAAGGATGGCCTGAAAATGGCTGCTTAGCGATCGACGAATTTGCCGAGCTTGCTGGCTTTGCGAATGAGGTCATGATCGCGATACAGCTCGGAGCTTCCTGTCCAGAGGTCAAGCAGATCCAACAGAGCCCGCGCACGGGTGGCGGACGCCCCCTCTGATGCCCCGACGGCTAAAAACGCACGCCGCGTTCCCTGTGGGCTGTGAGTCCTTGGCTCAAAGGAGAGATTCCAGCGTTTCTCGGGACAGGCAGTTCAAGATCGACAGGGCTCGCTTGGTCTCGATTGGCTCGCATCGGCGAAACGTGCTCGAGCGTTCCCGGATTAAGATGGTCAAGGCAGATAGAGCGTCGGCTGCCATCGGCGTTCGGCTCGCGGCGCGACTTGTGGGTCAGATCGGTCCCATTCGGAATCGGCTTCCAATCTGGAGACGGGTCGCTGTTACCTCGGGCACAGCGGAGCGATTTGTTTCTGATACACTTGGGTACTTCTGCGTTTGCGCGGAACCAGACTCGTTCAAAGAAGTCAAGGCAACGCTCCAAGGACCGGGCGCTTTGCCCGTCAGGGATGGGAGCCATGGGAAGGGGACCAGCAGCTTGCGGATCTTTCGCGTGCCCCAAAGCGACTTCTTGTCGATGTCCGCCGGCAGCTGGTTGAGGCGCGCGAGCGTGCATTTGATCAAGACATTGTCTCTTCCCTGGTCGGCGGATCCTACGGGGACTGAGTCGAGAAGCATCCTGGCTTGGTCCGCCATAGCCGGCGAGCTGGCCCTTTTCATCGCGCTGGTCTATCTCCTCAGGCTTGAGTCTACTGCGCTAGTCCGCGTCCTGCTCGTTGCCCTCGCCGGCTGGTGCGTGCACTACTTCCTGCCACAGCGTTACCGGCTGCCGTTTTTCGTGCTGCTCTCGTTCGCGGCTATCGCCGCAGTTTTCGCGAACCTTGGGCCCAACTGGCACCACTGGAGATTTGAGGGCCTCATCGATGCCGCCTGGATCGTCGCCATTGGGCTCGTACTGATCGGAATTGTCCACCTGCCGATCGCTTTTGGATGGAGAGTGCTGGCGCTGGTTGGTGCCGGCTGCGGGCTCGCCGCCGCACGAATGGACTGGATTGCGATCCCGTGGACGCGCGCCGTCTGGCCCGTGCTCGCGTCAATGTTCATGTTCCGTCTCATTGTCTATGCGTACGAAATGCGGCGTGACCAGAGGATGGCAACGGTTTCGGAACGTCTCGCGTATTTTTTCATGTTGCCGAACGTGTGCTTCCCGCTCTTTCCGGTCGTAGATTTTAGAACTTTCTGTAGCAGCTACTACAATGCTGACCGGCATTATATTTATCAAACAGGTGTTCAATGGATGTTTCGCGGCGCTATCCATTTAATATGCTACCGTATCGTGTACCAGCGGTTTGTGATCGATGCTGCGGACGTACACAATCAGCTTGAGCTTTTGCAATTTATCATATGGCCGTTTTTACTTTATCTGAAGGTTTCAGGAACTTTTCACATAATCACTGGGATTTTGCATTTATTTGGATTTAACCTTCCAGAAACCCACAATCTGTACTTTCTTTCTTCAAGTTTCACAGATTTCTGGCGTCGAATAAATATATACTGGAAGGATTTCATAATGAAAATTGTATACTATCCGTTGTATTTTCGTTTTCGACGCTGGGGGGAGAGCGTAGCGCTGGTCAGCGCGACCCTCCTCGCGTTCCTCGCGACTTGGCTTCTGCACAACTATCAGTGGTTCTGGTTGCGTGGCACTTGGGTGTTCACCTGGAACGACTTTCTCTTCTGGATGATCCTGGCCGTGCTTGTGACGATCAACGCCCACTATGAAATGCGGCACGGTCGCACGCGGCGCCTGCGTGGCGGGGCACTAAGCTGGAACGGTGCGCTGCAAACTGCGAGCCGGACCATTGGGGTATTCGTCGTCATCTGCCTCCTTTGGTCGTTTTGGAGCGCGAGCTCGGTCCCGCAATGGTTGTCGGTCTTCGATACTGTGGGCGTGGAAGCCCCTGGCAAAATGACGCCCGCCCTCGTACTGGTCGCGGTGGCAGCTATCATTGGCATTCCTGCGCTTGCGCTCGCGCGCGGCGGCGCCGACCGCCAGTACAGTTTCCGACGGTCGGTTGCGTCGGTCGGTGTATGCGGGTTGATCGCGGTTTGCATCTCGCTCCCCGTGGTTCACGATCGCCTCGGGGAGACGGTCAGTACCGCAATGGCCGACATTAGAGCGCCGAACCTCAATAGCCGCGACAACGCGAACCTGGAGCGCGGCTACTACGAGAACCTCGTCAATGTCGGCGCATTTAACCCAGAACTCTGGATTGTCTATGGTCAACGACGACACGACGGCTGGGACAATTTGGACAAGACGCCGCTGAGCGAGTTCACGGGTGCGCTTCCCACGACCTATCTGCGACCACTCTCCCAAGCAGACTACAAGGGAAAGCGGGTCCACATCAACCGCTGGGGCATGCGAGATCAGGACTACGAAAAGATTCCTGCTCCCGGCACCTCACGCATCGCAATGGTCGGCTCCTCGCATGTCTTCGGCGAGGGCGTCGCGGATGACGAGACTTTCGAGGGCCTGTTGGAGCGACGGCTGAATGCGCAGGCAGCCGACAGCGGGTATCGACACTACGAGGTGCTGAACTTTGCTGTTGGGGGTTATCTTCCTCTGGACATTCTGGCCATCATCGAGGATCGAGTGTTCGCATTCAAACCACAGTACATCTTTTACTTCGAGCACAGCGCGCTTGTTACACGAACGCTAAAGCGTCTCGGAAAAGCAATCCAGAATGGCTCCGCATATCGCTACGACTTCGTGCGCGACATTGTACGCGAGAGCGGGATCGATCCCGGTGCCGACCACGAGGTAATTCAAAGAAAGCTCACGCCCTACGGAGACAGACTTCTGCGTGCGATCTATTCTCGAATCGTGGAAGCTGCGAAGCGAGAAGGGGTCGGGGTTTTTTGGATCTATCTACCCAGACCAGACGAGAGGGCCAGTATCGAGCTGGAGAAGCGTCTCGCTGCCGAGGCTGGCTTTAACGTTCTCGATCTTTCCGGTGTGTATGACGGACATGACTGGCGGACGCTTCTTGTAGCACCTTGGGACGATCACCCAAACGCCGCCGGCCATCGGCTCGTCGCCGACAAGTTTTACGAAGTGCTGCAGCAACACCAGGATCTATTCCCCTGAACCTTGCGGTTGCTCCACAAGAGGAGGAACAATGAACGCGATCGAGATCAGGACGATGGCCAGGGATTTCATATTGAAGGAATTTCTGCCCGGTGAAAGGCCGGAGAATCTGACGGATTCAACGGAGCTGATAACTGACGGCATTCTCGACTCGTTGGCGACGCTTAAGCTCGTTGCCTACTTGGAAAAATCCTGCGGTATCGAAATCGCCCCTGACGAACTCGTGCCGGAGAACCTGAACTCCATCACCCAAATTGCCAATTTCGTCCAGTCGAAGCAGGCGTCCACATAGAGCTCGCCATGACGGTCGCTGCCTTACACGAGTATCTTGAACAGAGCGCGAGGCGGTATCCCCAGAGGTGCGCCGCTGTCGAGGCGAGCTCTGGGCGGCAGATCACCTATGGCGAGCTCGATACGCTGTCGGACCAAGTCCGCGACCATCTGCGTCGGATCGGCGTCCAGCCGGCGGACCGCGTCGGCATTTGCCTTCCAAAATCGATCGCCTCGCTCGCTGTTCTGTTCGGCATCTTAAAGGTGGGCGCGGCCTACGTGCCCGTCGACTCTCTGGCACCGCCTGCGCGTAACGCGTTCATATTTAACGACTGCGGCGTGCGCGCGATTTTCGTGGAGGCGTCCCGAGCCGAAACTTTGCGCTGTGAGTTGGCGCGCTTGGCTGCGGAACCTTGTCTCTTACCGCTCGACTGGTCCGACGGTCCCTCGCCGCTCGCGACGTACCTGGCTGGCGTAGAGGCCGGCGGCCTGGCGGTGGAGGACGAACGGGCGCGGCCGGGGCCGGACAACCTCGCTTACGTGCTTTACACTTCGGGCTCGACCGGCCAGCCGAAGGGCGTGATGCTGACGCATCGTAACGGCTCGAGCTACGTGGACTGGTGCTCCGATACCCTCGCCCCTGACGAGAACGACCGCTTCTCCTCCCATGCGCCTTTCCACTTCGACCTGTCTATTCTCGACATCTTCGTACCGCTGAAGCACGGCGCGACCGTATTCCTCATCGGTGAGGAGCTCGGCAAGAATCCGACCCGGATGGCGTCGGTTATCGCGGAGCGGCGGTTGACCGTCTGGTATTCCACGCCCTCCGTACTCACGCTTCTGGTCGAGCACGGCAGCCTTGATGCTCGGGACGACCACGCTCTTCGGTTCATTCTATTTGCTGGCGAGGTTTTTCCGGTCAAGCATCTGCGCAGGCTAAAGGCCGTGGTCCCACGCGCACGCTACCTGAATCTCTATGGCCCAACCGAAACCAACGTCTGTACCTACTACGAAATCCCGCAGACGATCGCCGAAGACCGCTCGGCGCCGTTTCCGATCGGGCGCGCCTGCTCGCATGTTAGGGCACGCGTGATCGATGTGAATGGTCGCGACGTGCCGCGAGGCCAGGAAGGCGAGCTTGCAATCAGCGGTGCTCCCGTGATGCTGGGCTATTGGAACATGCCTGAGCGAACGAGCGCCGCTTTTCATGTCGATTCAAACGGTCGCTGGTACCGTACCGGCGATGTAGTGATCGAAGGCGATGGCGGAGTCTACACCTTCCGCGGTCGACGCGACCGGATGGTGAAGAGACGGGGATATCGGATCGAACTCGGCGAGATCGAGACGGCGCTCTATCGCCATCCAGCGATTTCCGAGGTGGCGGCGATCGCTCGATCGGAGGAGTCTGGCGTCTCCATAAAGGTGTTCTATGCCTCGCGCGACGGCCATGCGCTGTCGCTCATCGAACTGAAGCGGTTCTGCGCCCACAACTTGCCGGCCTACATGGCCCCGGACTGGTTCTCGCATCAGCAGTTACTTCCCAAGACATCGACAGATAAAATCGACTACCAGCATCTGATGAGGATGGAGTAGTGGATTTCGCGCTGAACGAGGAGCAGCGTATCCTGCGTGGCCAGATCCTTCGCTTCGCGCAAGACAAGCTCAATAAAGATGTCAGGCAGCGCGACCGCGACCAAGCATTCCAGCGCGAGTTGTGGGGAGCTTGCGCGCAGATGGGCCTGACCGGCCTGCCAGTCCCCCAGGCCTACGGGGGACCCGGTCTCGATTCCCTGTCCACGGCCATTGCAATCGATGCGCTTGGCTACGGCTGCGAGGATTCCGGCTTGGTTTTCTCGATCTGCGCCCACCTTCTGGCCTGCGTGGTGCCGATCTGGAAGTTCGGCACTGAAGAGCAGAAGAATCGATATCTTCCGGGGCTCTGTGATGGCACTTTGATCGCAGCCAATGCGATGAGCGAACCGGAGTCGGGCTCTGATGCATTTGCGATGCAAACCCGGGCGGAGCCTCATGGCGACGGCTTTCTAATCAACGGCACGAAGACATTCGTGAGCAACGGACCGGTGGCAGATGTTGCCGTCGTCTTTGCTGTCACTGACCGCGCCAAGGGGTATTTCGGCGGCATCACGAGCTTCCTCGTGGACCGCGCGCTGCCCGGCTATTTGGTCGCGCAAAAGTTCGAAAAAATGGGACTGCGGACGTCTCCGATCGGGGAGCTTGTCTTCGAGGACGTATTTGTTTCGAAGGACGCTGTTCTCGGTGGAGTGGGCGGCGGCTCCAGGCTGTTCGCTCAAAGCATGGACTGGGAGCGGGCGTGCCTGTTCGCCAGTCATGTAGGCACCATGGAGCGGCTTCTGGAAAAGGCAGTCGCCTATACGCGCACCCGACGTCAGTCCGGCCAGGCCATCTCCAAGCACCAGGCGGTCGCCCATAAGATTGCCGACATGAAGATGCAGGTGGAGGCGGCCCGACTGCTCGTCTACAAGGCGGCGTGGGGCCTTGAGCGCTCCCAGTCCGTTTCCCTCGACGCCGCCGTTTCGAAGCTCTTTGTGAGCGAATCGCTAGTTCGCACCACGCTCGATGTCGTCCAGGTCTTCGGCGGCTATGGTTTCTTGAGCGAATTCGACGTCGAACGTGCCGTTCGTGATGCCATTGGCAGCAAACTCTATTCCGGAACTTCTGAGATACAGCGCAACATTATTGCTGGCTGGCTGGGGCTTTGATGAGGGCTGTGGTCAGAACCTGTCCGTGAAGGGCGGCGTGTGCTGTCGCTGGGCCTGCCCTCAGGTCGCGAAAAAGGGCGACGCTCGATTTTGGTGAGGCAACCGGAGAGTGGTACTATCGCAACCCATGGAGCCACCGGGGCGGAGGGCGCTTTTGTCGTTCGACTTGGGTGCGTCTGCCCAGCCCGTGGTCTCCGAACTTGCGGCTCTGAGGCGAAGAACCAGACCGGCCGCGACGCGTGAAAAATAGGCTTTGTGGATGCGGCTTCTCTATATACATTCTGCGCACGTCCCGGCGCCGGCCGCCAATGCGGTACAAGTCGCAAAGATGTGCCATGCATTTTGGGTTGCCGGAGCGGAGGTCCTGCTAGCGCTTCCACGCGCCTCCATGAATGCACGGGATCATTATGAGAAGATCGCGGTCGAATACGGATTCGGTACCGAGTTCCCATTCCGAGTTCTCCCTGTACCCTTTTGGCCTATGCCTGGCCGGGAGCTTTTTTTTGCTGTGTTGGCGCTTCTTGCTGCGGTCTGGCTGCGGCCGCATGTCGTCTTTACACGCTCGGCTACTGTAGCGCTTGTTTCTGCCGGACTTTTCGGGTTCACGACCGTTTTTGAACTTCACGACCCGATTGGCAGTTTGAGCAGACGTCAGCGTCAGCGCCTTGCCAAACTGATAGGCCTAGAGGCATTCCGTATGCTGGTCGTCACGTCGCAACGTCTGCGGGACGACAGCCTCCGCCTCTTTCCTCAACATGCGGGAAAATTTCTCATCGCGCCCAATGGCGCGGATCCTGTTCCGCCGAATGTCGAGCCATGCAGCCTCAGCGGCACGTTCAAGGTTGGTTATGTCGGACATCTTTATAAGGGAAAAGGCATGGAGATAATAAGCGCCATTGCGCCTCGATGCGGCTGGGCGACATTTCACATCGTCGGGGGAACATCAGGCGATATAGAGTATTGGACATCGAAGCTGGCCAAATGCCCGAACATAGTGTTTCACGGCTACGTTCCTCACGCCGCGACATCTGCCTACTTGGCCGAAATGGACGTTGTACTCGCGCCCTATCTTAGAGATGTAGAGGGGCAGGGCGGCGGTCGAAATATCGCTGAGGGAATGTCGCCGCTCAAGCTCTTCGAATATATGGCGCATGGCAGACCCATAGTGTCCTCCGACCTGTCAGTTATACGAGAAGTTTTGTGGGATAGCGTCAACAGCATTCTGGTGTCGCCAGACAACCCGTCCGACTGGGTCAAAGCTCTTCAGCGCCTGCGCGCAAACAAGGCGCTTCGGGATCAGATTGGTCAGCAGGCGAAGGCAGACTTTCTGGCCAGGTACAGCCGCATCGCACGCGCAACCAACATTCTAGAGGAAATCAAGAGCCGGATGCCGTCGAGCGGAAGCTCGTAGGACTGCACAATTTCTCTTGTTGAGGGCGGCTGCGCCGCCAGCAGGCCTGCTTTCCGTTCGCCACAATGAGCCCGTGGTCCGTCCTGAACCGTTAAATGGCAAGATCCGACTCCCCCGGCTTTTTCTGAGGTTCCGTCATGTGTTGCTCCGACCATCTCCCCGCGTTGCGTTGATTTTCGCGTTTGAGCTAAATTTAGCCTGCGAGAGGCGCCACTGTCCGGCGACTGAACGGGTGCGAACCCGATTGTGAGGCTCGATGTAATGTGCTCTCTGGCGGCGGGATCGCCCGAAGCATCAGAATCAAAATTATCCGATAAATCGGTCGGAGGATCGACTACTTATCTCCATTTAGCTTCCTGAGAAGCTGCTATATACATCAATAGACATTACGATCCGAAAAGATCAGTAGAGCAGTTTTCCACATTATCTTAATGTCGAGAATCATGTTCCAGGATTTTATATACCAGAGGTCGTGCTCAACGCGTTTTTCCATCCTCCAGAGTTCCTTCGTTTCCCCTCGAAAGCCATTGATCTGAGCCCAGCCTGTCAAACCGGGTTTTACATGATGACGATAAGCATAGCTCGCAATGATCACACTATAGGTATCGTCATGAGCGATGGCGTGAGGTCGGGGCCCAACCAGGGACATCTCCCCCCGAAGCACGTTGAATAATTGCGGCAGCTCGTCGATGTTTGACCGGCGTAATATTCGGCCAAGTCGGGTAACCCGCGCATCATTACGCTGAGCCTGGCGAATTTGTGTACCGTTCTCCTGCACCGTCATCGATCGGAATTTGTAAATATTGAACGGCTTACCACCAAAACCTCGTCGCACCTGCCGAAACAGCACAGGGCGACCGTTCTCGAGCGCTATGGCACATGCGACCAAGGCCATCAACGGACTCAGGAACAGCAGTAGCAGGGATGCAACAACAATGTCGAACAACCGCTTGAGCAGGCGTTCGGCAGGCCTCAACGGCATACGCTGGACTTCGAAGGCTCGCTGCCAGCCGGTGTGCAGCGGGCATCCAGCGAGAATTCTATCTATGTAGGCGTCGGCGAAAAGATAGATCGGCAGCGGGAGGCGGGACATTTCCTCCAAGATGCGTTCGATCAACTTCCGCTGATCCCAAGAGCAAAAGAGATAAACTGCCCCATACGAGCCATTACGGAACGCAGCCTGTGCAGCTGCGACGGCGGCATGCACCGATCGTGCTGCGATCGTGCCATCATAGTTATCGATGTTTGAAACACCACAAACCGCGATGCCCTGTTGCCCAAGCTTGTTGATTATCCCCTGTTCGTTTCCAGGAACGCCAGAGTAAAACAGATAAACTGTGCGCAACACGAGTTTCTCAGCCGCCAGGAGCCGTTTCAGCCCACGCGCTAGAACCGCGTGGCCTGGCAGCAGGATTGGGAATCCGACCGCAAACGCCAGCGTCAGGGAGCCGCGCGAGAACGTCGACGTCGTCTTCGTGAGAAAGGCGAGCCAGAGAATTGAAAAGAAAACAAACAGCCAGCCGCTGAAAAGTGTTTTGATCCTGCAGTGATCGTCCAGGATGCCACTAACCGTGTAGGCGCCCCTGGCGGTCATGAATGCGACCAGCAATAGGCCGGCGGTAACACTTAGGCAGATCGAATCCCAGATATCTGGCGGCCTCACGCCGAAGGCCCTATGGTAGAGCTCAATCGACGCAAGAAGTATTGTCTGTCCAAGGAGGAAATCAGCAGTTGCGAGAAACACGCAAACTGCTCCCACGGGGAGCCGTAGCGGCTCTACGCTCCGCTTCCAGAGCGCACGCGACGCGTCGGTTGGTGCATGCCGCATGAGGCGACCCCCCGAATCCTGTTGCATCCCTTCTCCTCTATGAGTCATGGCACACGCCATCACATAAGGAGGGGGGTTATCCCAACGGCTTCCAGTCGGTTAGATTTGATTTAAATGTCTCAGAGACATGCCGCTGTTACCCCGGGCACAGACGAGTCGCTATTTTATCGCATCCTAATGTGTTAATATTTTCTGCCTTAACGCGTCTGCGCGAGAACGGACCGGAAATCGGACTCGTTCAAAGAGGTAGTCAAGGCAACGCTTTAGGGGACCGGGGCGCTTACCCTATCAGGGAGGGAGAGGAGCCATGGCAGAAAATGGCGCTGAGGTTCGGGTCAAACAGCTGAACAAAATACGCTTATTTCGGCAATTTGGGCAAGATACTCTTAGCGAGATGGCGAAAGCAGCCATCCTAAGGAGGGTTCCAAAGAATAAAGTCTTAACTCACCTTGGGGACGTACCGCGTTATATCTACTACGTAATTCACGGAAAGGTTCGTCTTAGTGTTCCCCTCTCAGACGGCCGAGAATTCATCTTTTCCGATCTTGGTCCCGGTGACACTTTCGACCTGACTAGATTGTTCATCGCGCGACACAGTAACATGAACGCTGCGTCAGTCGTGGACAGCGACTTGCTCCAAATCGAAGCAGCTTTCATGGCTAGTGTCTTCGACAAGCACCCAGATCTCGCACTGAAGGTGATCCCGTACTTATGCCAAGCAACGCACGATGCGCAAGAGCGAGTGATCCACGGTGCGTCCAGTGCCCTATCCATTCGATTGGCGAGCACGCTCTTGCGATTGACTGAGCTCCCGCACAGCACGGTTACCGTGAATGGAGCTCAAAGCATCCACATTTCGCAGACCGACCTCGCGGCAATGATCCCGGCGTCTCGAGCGAAAGTGAACCGTTGCCTGAGAGAGTGGGAACGGCGGTATCTGACCCAATACGACCGCGGCTCGCTGACAATTCTCAATCGCACCGCATTAGAGTCTGTTGCTCTTGGCTACTCGCGTTTGGTCGTTCAATGATGCCTTGGTGGGATGCAAAGGGCGATTGGGATAAGGCGCACGAGCGCGCGCAGATGCGCGACGATACGGCGGGTATGCGCGTGCACGCCTACCTGCATCGCAAGGAAGGCGATCAATCGAATGCGGAATATTGATATCGTCGCTGCGACGCCGCGCCGTCGATCTTGACGCTTGATGAGGAATGGCAAGAGTTAGAGCGTGCACTTTTGGGGCAAAGCTAACGCCTTCCGCAAGCCAGATTTGGTTCTGGGTGGCCTTCACTCGAACCGCAGTACGCGGTCACGCTCGAACAGGCCTGCGCATTCCGCCGCTCGCCGGAAACAGGGCGGGCGGCATCCCTCTGCCACAGTCGGACATCTTGCTCCTGGCGCTGGTCCAGGATCGCAACGGAAGTTCAATTTCATTTCCTGTTCAGCCCGTCATAATTAGGCCGGCGGCGGCATTACCAGCATGTCTCGAGGAGGAGATGAAAGTGCAGCTCAATAGGTGTTTTAGCTTTGCAGGTAAGGTTTCATCGGCGCTTTCTCCCGCAGCAGGGAGGAAATGGCGTCTGCGCCAAACTATCCTGATATGTGCAGCTGTTGCGGCCGGCTCCGCGACCGCTGGTTTCGGCGCACAATGCGCCGAAAAGGGAGCCTGGATCACCACCTGGGCTGCCACACCTGCTCCGCGCTGGTCGGATGATCTTCCTGCGCCTTTCGGAGTGCCGGAGGTATTGGAGAATCAGACCGTCCGCCAGGTTGCCCGCATCAGCGTTGGCGGCAATACCGTCCGGGTCGTCCTATCGAATGCTTTCGGCGCTAGGCCGCTGACTGTTGGTGCCGGCAGCGTAGGAATAGCAGGCAAGGACGGCGTCGATCAGGCGACCCTGAAGCCCATCACCTGGGGCGGCAAGAGTTCTGTGGTCATTCCGCCGGGAGCCCCGATCCTCAGCGATCCCGTCGCCCTCCCGGCAGAAGCGCTTTCCGAAATCTCGGTCAGCATCTTCCTGCCGAAGAAGACGGCGCTCTCGTCGGTGCATTGGGATGGTGTGCAAACCGCCTACATCTCCGGCCCGGGCAATTTCACGAACGACGCGGCGTTCAAGGCTGACAGCACACTCAAATCGCGCCTTTTTCTGAGCGATATATGGGTCGACGCCGCACCGGAATCCCAGGCGATAGTGTTTTTCGGCGATTCCATCACGGATGGAAATTGCTCGACCCCCGATGCCAATAATCGCTGGCCAGACCATATCGCCAAGCGATTGCAGGAGGCTAACCGCAAGGTCGCGGTGGTTAACGAAGCTTTTTCGGGCAATCGCGTGTTGACCGACGGTATGGGTGTCAATGCTCTCGCACGTTTCGATTCTGACGTCATGAGCCATCCCAATGTCTCGACGGTCGTCGTAATGATGGGCATCAACGATATCGGCTGGCCCGGAGAAAAAGCAATCACGCCGGAAGACAAGGAACCGACCGCCGAAGACATTATCACCGGATATAAACAGCTCATCGACCGCGCGCATGCCCATGGCGTGCGCATTGTCGGCGCGACGTTGACCCCTTTCGCCGACACCTTCAAAGGGCTTCCCACGGAAGGTTACTACACACCCGAGAAGGAAAAGATACGCGTCGCTGTGAACGAATGGATCCGCACCGGCGGCGGCTTTGACGGCGTGATCGACTTCGACAAGGTGATGGAAGACCCGGCCAAGCCGGGATATCTGCGCGACGACTACGACTGCGGCGATAACCTCCATCCCAATGACGCGGGATACAAGGCGATGGCGGATGCGGTCGATCTCGACCTCCTATTGGGTCCAGCTAAATAGGTCGCTGGCGCTGCTGACCTTGCCGCGTTGCTCAGAGCAGCGCGGCATGGTCGGTTCGAGCATGCTTCAAGTGAGCCCGTGCCGGACAACCTGGCGTACGATCGGTGGGAACATCTCCTGACCGATAAGCTCCGGTGTTCGTATTTTTCCAAGAGCGGGCTGAGGACGGCCGCATCCTCTCCGTGATGAGAATCGCTTCAGCGTCATGGTCCATCTATGACCGACCTCAAGGCATTGCTGGTATTCTGGTTCCGAATTTTGCTCCTGGTGCCGAAACGGAGAATTGCAACCTGGTGCTTTGGGACTGGGGTCCGGATTTCCCCCACAGGTCCCACGACGTGTTAGGCTTTTGGTAACTCTCCTAGGTCGAAAGCCAATACGTACTGGCTCCTTTTGCCTCGATATATGGTAGGGCTGCTATCGAGGCTACAAGGAGAAAAGACCGGGATGGCCACGGTACTGAACGCCAAGGGCGTTCCACTTCCCTACAGCGGGTCCTCCGTAAAGTGGTATTCGGCGACGAATTCCGGCCCAGCACTGTATGGCAGCACGTACAACGACTCTATGTATGGCGACGCTAACGTAACCGTCACAATGCGTGGCGGCAAGGGCGATGACATCTACTATCTGTATGCCTCGAAAAACAAAGCGGTCGAGCTGTCCGGCGGGGGGGTGGACACCATCTCGACCTGGATGAGCTATAAGCTCCCAACGAATTTCGAGAACCTGACGGTCACCGGCGACAAACGCTATGCTTTCGGAAACGAACTGAACAACATCATCACCGGGGGCTCCGGCCAACAGACGCTCGACGGCTTAAGCGGCGATGACGTTTTGAAGGGCGGATCGGGGGCGGATATTTTCGTCGTGAACCCCGGCAACGGCAGCGATCTGATCCTGGACTTTGGCGCGACGGATACCGTTCGCGTCGGGAGCTACGGCTTCACCTCCTTCGAGGAGGTGCGCGCCAACATGGTGCAGTCGGGAGCGAACGTCCGACTCAATCTGTCCGACAGCGAGTTTCTCATCTTCGCCAACAAGACCGTCGGCGACTTCACCGCAAGCCAGTTCAAGCTGGCCGTGGACAGGTCGGCTCTGGAACTCACCTTTTCGGACGAGTTCGACACGCTGGACCTGTGGAATGGTTCGAGCGGCACCTGGGACTCGAATTTCTGGTGGGGGGCCGCAAACGGCAGCTCGCTCACGGGCAACAACGAGCTTCAATGGTATATTGATACCAACTACGCCCCGACAAGTTCCGTCAATCCGTTCAGCGTTGAGGACGGTGTTCTCACGATTACCGCCGCCCGGGCGCCTGAGGCGATCCGGCCCTACATAAACAATTACCAATACACATCAGGTTTGCTGACGACTTACGAATCCTTCGCGCAGACCTACGGCTATTTCGAAATTCGGGCCGACATGCCCGAAAAACAAGGTGTATGGCCGGCCTTCTGGCTTCTCCCGGCGGACGGCTCCTGGCCACCGGAACTGGACGTCGTCGAGATGGTCGGTCAGGATCCAAACAAGCTTATTTTGACAGGCCACTCGAACGCGACGGGGACTCATACAACGTTATCCTCTACCGCCTATGTCGCGGATACCGCAGGGTTCCACACATACGGGGTGCTGTGGACAGAAGACGAGCTCGTCTGGTATTTCGACGACGTCGAAGTTGCCCGTGCCGCAACGCCTGCCGACATGCACGAGCCAATGTATATGCTGGTCGATCTGGCGGTTGGCGGTATCGCGGGAACGCCTGCCGACGGGCTTGCGACACCTGCAGAAATGCAGATCGACTACATCCATGCCTATGCGTTGAACGATTGGATTATCTAGACATAACACCTGACGGTGGGCTCGGCACAGACACGTTCGTCATCATGCCTGATTTCGGGCGCGGTCATTGCAGCCTGAGACTGAACCAGGATTGATGTGAAGGCGATGTCGCATCCCCATCCATCCGAGCCGCGAACGACCCTCGCAGCGGTTCTGGCTTCCTTCCGGCGAGCGTTGGCCGGAATTGCGTTGATGAGCGGCGTCGTCAATGTTCTGGCGCTGACCGGCTCGTTCTTCATGCTGCAGGTCTATGATCGCGTCATACCTGGCCGCAGCGTGCCGACGCTCGTCGGGCTCGCCGTGTTTGCCGGCACGCTCTTTGTTTTTCAGGGCGCTCTTGAGCTCATCCGGTCGCGTTTGCTAGTGCGCATCGGGATGGCGTTGGACGCGCGCTTGAGCGGACAGGTCTATGCCGCCCTCATGCGTTTGCCGTTGCGCACCAAGCTCGCAGGCGACGGCCTTCAATCGTTGCGCGATCTTGATCAGGTGCGTTCGTTTATGTCGAGCGCCGGTCCGACCGCGCTTTTCGACCTGCCCTGGATGCCGCTCTACCTCGCAATCTGCTTCCTGTTCCATTTCTGGATCGGCATGACGGCGCTGGCCGGCGTGGTCATTCTCTTCAGCCTGACATTGCTTGCCGAAATTCGCACGAGAGAGCCCGCCAGAAAGGCAAACAGTCAAGCGGCGGCGCGCAATACACTTGCCGAAGCGACACGTCGCAATGTCGAGGTTCTGCAGGCCATGGGCTTTGGATCGCGCATCGCCGAGCGCTGGTCCGGGATCAATGCTGACTATCTCGACACCAATGCAACAGCGAGCGACCTTGCTGGGACCCTCGGAACGATCTCGAAGATCCTGCGCATGATGCTGCAATCGGGTATCCTGGCGATCGGCGCGTATCTCGTCATCCATCAGGAAGCGACCGGCGGCATCATGATCGCCAGTTCGATCATGATGAGCCGGGCGCTCGCACCGATTGAACTGGCTATCGCGCACTGGAGGGGTTTCGTCACCGCGCGCCAGGCCTGGGCGCGGCTGACACAGCTTTTGGCCCTGCTGCCCGAAACTGCGACAAGTGTCTCGCTGCCTGCGCCGAGATCTGCTCTTTCGGTCGAAAGTATCAGTGTCACGCCGCCGGGGGAGCGTCGTATGGTCGTGCAGGACGCCACCTTTGCATTGGAAAAGGGCGTCGGCCTCGGCATTGTCGGGCCGAGCGCTTCCGGCAAGTCATCGCTCGTGCGCGCGATTGCCGGCATATGGCTCCCAGTTCGCGGAACCGTCAGGCTTGATGGCGCAACGCTCGACCAGTGGTCGCCGGAAGAGCTGGGCAACCATGTCGGCTATTTGCCTCAGGATGTGCAACTGTTCGATGGCACCATTGCCGAGAATATCGCGCGCTTCGAACCGCAAGCGCCCTCGGACAAGATACTGGCGGCTGCGCGCGCGGCCGGCGTTCATGATCTCGTCATCCACCTGCCGGAAGGCTACGAGACGCGGATCGGCGAGGCCGGATCGTCGCTTTCGGCGGGCCAGAGGCAGCGGGTTGCGCTTGCCCGGGCTCTCTACGGCGACCCGTTTCTTGTTGTTCTCGACGAGCCTAATTCCAACCTCGATGCGGAAGGCGAGGCCGCGTTGACGGAAGCAATTCAAGGTGTTCGCGCGCGAGGCGGTATTGCCATTGTGGTCGCGCACCGGCCGAGCGCGCTGGCCAGTCTGGATCGGGTTCTTGTTATGGCGAACGGCCGTATCCAGGCCTTTGGCCCGAAGAATGAGATCTTGAACAAGATAACTCGCCCAGCAGGCGTTCCCTTGAAGGTCGTTTCCGGACTTGAAGAGACGGCATCCTGATGGCGCAACGCACGACATTCGCGGCGGATCGCACCATTCGACGCTATCTGCTTGGCGGTGTCGCAACCTGCATCCTGCTGGTTGGCGGGGCGGGGAGTTTGGCTGCCGTCACCGAGCTTTCCGGAGCCGTTATCGCTTCGGGAAAATTGGTCGTCGATTCCAGTGTCAAGAAAGTACAGCATCCAACCGGTGGCGTGGTCGGCCAAATCTTCGTCCGGGAAGGCGATGCCGTGCAATCGGGCAAGGTGTTGATCCGCCTCGATGAGACGATCACCCGGGCCAATTTGGCGATCGTCACGAAGAGCCTGGACGAATTCGAGGCGCGCCTGGCTCGCCTTGAGGCTGAGCGCGACGGCAAAGGAAGCATCATCTTTCCAGCTTCGCTTGTGTCACGGCAGAGTGTCCCTGAGGTTGGTCGGGCGATGGCCGGCGAGCAATCTCTGTTCGAGTTTCGCCGACAGGCACGCGCCGGTCAGAAGGCTCAGTTGGAGGAGCGCATTGCGCAGCTTGCCGAAGAAGTTTCCGGCTTGACCGAGCAAAGAGATGCCAAAAGCCAGGAAATCAAGTTGATCGGATTTGAGCTTGAAGGCATGCGCAGACTTTGGCAGCGCAAGCTGGTTTCAATCGATCGCATTACTGCGCTTGAACGCGATGCCGTGCGGCTTAAAGGTGAGCACGGGCAACTGACTGCATCGATTGCGCAGGCGAAGGGTCGTGTCGCGGAAACCCGGTTGCAGATCATTCAGATCGACCAGGATTTGCGCAGCGAGGTGGCGAGCGAGCTGCGAGACGTCCAGGCAAAGATCTCTGAATTCGTCGAACGCAAGGTTTCGGCCGAAGATCAGCTCAAGCGGATCGATATACGCAGTCCGCAGACCGGCGTCGTTCATCAGCTCGGCGTGCACACGGTCGGCGGAGTT
Organism: Mesorhizobium sp. M1322; assembly: GCF_040318085.1. Taxonomy (NCBI): domain Bacteria; kingdom Pseudomonadati; phylum Pseudomonadota; class Alphaproteobacteria; order Hyphomicrobiales; family Phyllobacteriaceae; genus Mesorhizobium; species Mesorhizobium sp. M1322. The sequence goes on along the minus strand of NZ_JAMYLP010000010.1, from coordinate 86,618 downwards.
ATTTCTCCGGGAGAGCTCATCATGCTGATTGTCCCGGTGACAGACGATCTGACTGTCGAGGCGCGCGTGGCTCCGCAAGACATCGATCAATTGACGCCAGGGCAAAGCGCGACCTTGCGGCTGTCGGCATTCAATCAGCAAACAACGCCGGAACTGAACGGTGCCGTCAGCAAGATTTCCGCCGACCTCAATCTCGATGAGAAAACAGGCGCCGGCTTTTATACCGTGCATGTTGTTTTGCCGCGCGCAGAGCTTACCAGGCTCAAAGGCCTGACCTTGGCGCCTGGAATGCCTGTCGAGGTGTTCTTTTCGACCGGCAGCCGCACCATGCTGTCCTATCTCGTGAAACCTTTGGCGGACCAAGTCCAACGGGCATTCAGGGAAGAATAGGCCGCGTCTTCGGGCGAGCCGACGAGCTGAACTCCGGAACAACGACGCGATTTTGCCGTTTCGCCTGAAACTGGAAGCGATCCACATGTCCGGGTTGACGAATGAAGAGATCGAGGGGCGGCTGAATGCCCAGCGAGAGACCCTGGCGCTGGTCGTCGCGCTGCTAGCCGTGTCTGATCGTTTTCGCCACCTCAAATGTTAATTGCTGCCGGACTTGCCACTAATGCATGTCGCGCAAAATTGTGCAGCGGTTTTGCGATAACGACATGCATAAAAACGACAACGCTAAAGCGCGTCGCATGAGGCCGGTCAAACTCGACGCGCTTTAGCCTGTCCATGCTAGACTAGATTTTTGCGATCTCACCCACTTCGCGCAGTTTGGGATGATGCGAGGTGATGCCACGAAGGTCCTTGATGGAAGTTCCAAGCCTCTGCCAAACACAAGCAGAGGTGGCCAGAGCGTGATGGCGCGCTATCTCATCCCGCTCCAGGCTCGATGCTGCATGCGGAGGATCGGGCTCGTTGGTCTATATCGCCCGCAAAGGCTGTGAACGACCATGATCTATTTCACGGCCGACACACATTTCAGCGATCCCCGCACCCTGCGGATCGATCGTCGCCCGTTCGGCTCGCTGGCAGAACACGATCGAACGCTGATTTCGCTGTGGAACGAAACCGTCAACCCAGACGACGAGATCTGGCATCTCGGCGATTTTGCGAGGGGATCGGCCGAATTCGTTGCATTGCTCCTGTCGTCTCTTCATGGCCAGAAGCATTTGATTATCGGCAACAACGATGGCGCAGCGACCGTCGGCGCCGCAGGTTGGGCCAGCACTCAACATTATAAGGAGCTGACGATAGACGGCAGGTTGCTGGTCCTTTGCCATTATCCTTTTCGCACCTGGAATCAGATCGGCAAAAAATCGATCGATCTGCATGGCCATTCCCATGGCAGGCTGACCCCGGTTCCGCGCCAGTACGACACGGGCGTCGACAGCTGGGATTTTCGCCCGGTCACCCTTTCCGCCATCCTTGCGAGCCGACGGCGACGAACGGTCCGCCGGGATCTTCAACGTGCGTGATCGAAAACGCCGCCGTCCCGGCTCTTGCTTAAACGCTGGTGTTCATCGTCCCGGGTTGAGAAGGGCTTCCGACGCCTAGATTTGCCGCGAACTCTGCATGTAGTTTGTCCTCGTGTCCGAGATAACGGGCCGAAAAGTGCATCGGCACGGCATGTTCAACACCTGCAAGCCTGGCGATAGTGCCGGCTTCGGCTGCCGTGAGATGCCGCTTCGCTGCGGCCAGCTCGCGATCTTCCTGCAGGAAGCCCGCCTCGATAAACAACTGGCTCGCGTCGTGCGCAAGCGCAACCACACGCGCAAGATTTGCCTCATTGAAGGCGAGATCGGTCGCATAGACAATCCTCTGTCCGGGACCGGTTCTCAGGGCTCCGGCACCAATCAGTTCGCCGACCGAGATATGCCGATTCGCGGTTGGGGCCAGCGTCGTTTCCGGATCGGCTCCGCGCCGGACCGCACGCTTGGCTTCGCTTAGCCAAGGTCCGACGCGCAAACCCAGTGCTTCCAGTTGCGGTTTTTGCACATTGACCCGGATCTTTTCCTGAAACGCGTATGCAAGGCATGGAATGCCGTGGTCAAGCATTGCTGCTTCGACACGGAAATCGGGATCGTCGAGCAGTACATTTCCCTCGGCTGCGGTCGAGGCCGTGTCTTGCCGAGCGAAGCCCGACCGCGCCCGAAACAGGCGGGAATGATGAAATCCGGCCGGCGTCCAGTCGCAGGCAACTATCATGAAGTCGTGGGACTCTTCGTCGAGGAGATTCCACGTGTATGCGTTGAGCTTGGCTTGCACCGCCTCGGTCAGCCCAGGCGGGCCGAAAAAATGCACTGTTTTGTTCCTGTATAGAAATAACCGCAGGAGCCGGTCGAAGCCGGCGAAGTGGTCCATGTGCATGTGTGATACGAATACGTGGCTGACGCGCAGGATCTCACGCGGCGAAAGTGGTGACAGATCACCAATGTCGAAGAGCATCGCCCGGTTGCCAAATTGGAAATCCAGAAGAAGCCCCGCATCCGAGAAGGGGTCGTTAACCAGGCGCGGCTGAACCAGCAACGTCACCGAATTCATCCGATACTGTTTTCGAATTTCGCCACTAGGCGCTCACCTTCAGACACGATCTGAACCTGACGTCTATCCCCTAATCGCGCGCTCCGGGTAGCGGTTCCCGACGGATATCGTTCGAAAAGGGCGCAAAAGACGGCGAGCCGGCCAAGCCAGGCTGAACGTTTCTGCCTTCTTGCGCGTTCTCTTGGGGTCCGAGCGAGTAGCGGGCCACAACATCGGTAACCCGCAGCCATAACGAAGTATCACCAAGGACGAGCGAGATGACCGAGCACAGAGGCACTCAGCCGAGCGAGGCAAAAGGGACCGTGATCGCATTCTCCGCGCCGGGCTGCGAGCCCCTCTACGCTCACGAACGGGAAGCCATGGCTGCCGTTGCCCGCACGATTGCGGGCCTCAAGGGATTTGCCTTCCGGCAGGGCCTAGGCAACAGCGGCGGCAATGGCGGGTGCTTGTATTTCGTGCCTGACGACAGCTTGCTTGCCACTGATGCGGCACGGCTGGGTATCAACGGGCCGCAAGACCTCTTCGGCGGCGTGGTGCCTTGGCGCTTCGCAATGACCAAGGCGATAACCCATGAACTGGTGGACGGCTTGGCCGAGCGACCGAAAGAATGGTCAACCGGCTTCGGCAGAACTGTCAGCGCAGCAGTATTGCCTGGCTACACCGTGTTTTCGCGGCACGATGCGCTGCGAGCAGCGCAACGTCTGCTGAGCCTCGGGCCGGCCCGAATTAAACCACCGCTTTCTTCGCGAGGCCAAGACCAGCACATCGTTCGCACGGTCGCTGACGTCGAGAGACTGCTCGAGCGATACAACTCCCCTGACTTGGACGAGTGCGGTCTGGTGCTCGAGGCGGACCTTCGCGACATCGTCACGCTAAGTGTTGGCAGAACGGAGATCGACGAAATAATGGTCGCCTACTACGGCACTCAAAGGACGGCGACCGATAATGCGGGACAATCCGTTTATGGCGGATCCGATCTCATTGTAGTGCGCGGCGGATGGGAAGCTCTCGAAGATCTTCAGCTTCCTCGCGCACTAGCTTTGGCAACGGCGCAGGCGAGGGCCTATGACGCGGCGATGGCTGAATACCCTGGGTTTTTCGCCTCGCGGCGCAATTACGATATCGGCCAGGGCGTCGATTCGTCGGGTACCTGGCGATCCGGTGTGCTCGAAGCCAGCTGGCGCATTGGCGGCAGCAGTACTGCCGAGCTTGCGGCAATAAAAATTATGAAGCAGGACCCGGCCATCCAACTCGTCCGTGCGTCCGCAGTCAAGGAATTCGGCAAGACCAGCCGGCTACCAGTGAACGCGGACGTTCACTTTCAAGGAGAAGACCCCGATGAGGGGCCGGTTACGCGCTATACGGTCGTCACACATGCGACCCGGGAGCCGCCAAGGAAAGCGGCCGATTAACGTCTTATGCTCGGTGCGATCGTCTTGCACTGTTGGATTTGCCCTGCGCCGTCGATGGTCGCTGCACAACTCTGTGCCATTTGCGCCCGGCTTATGAGCGTCAAATTAGGATCGCAAAACGCTTAGGACCAGGGAACATCCGTGGGCGGCTTGAGTTGTTCGGCATAACCCTGAAACCCCATTTGAAGGAGGAAAAAGTGATCGAGGTAATTTCTGCTCCTGAGAATGTCGCCGCATTTCGCGTTGCCGGTACCGTCACGGCGGAGGACTACGATAAAGTCATCCCGGCCATCGAAGAGAAACTGAGCGAACATCAAGAGATCGGCATCCTGGCCGACCTTACGGAGTTGGAGGACATGACGGGCGCCGCGTTGCGCCGCGATCTGCAGTACGGCTTGAGCAAACTTGGCGAATTCCACCGCTTCCAGCGTGCCGCAGTAGTGTCCGAAAAACAGTGGATCAAGGCAGCTACGGAGATGACGGGCGCGCTTTTCCCGCAGATCGAAACACGGGTGTTCCCGGCGGACGAAAGGACCGAGGCTCTGGAGTGGGTAGCACGTATTCAATAGCGGTATCTAGGGAGCGGCCATGCCAACCATCTACAACAAACGACAGGATTCGGAGGGCTTGTGGGAAGTCTATGACGAGGAGAGCGAGGAAGCCGTCATCGTTGACGGTTTGCCGCTTTCCGGCCTGGATGAAATCGAAGCCGACGAAGCCATCAGAAAACTCAAGCGGGGTGAGGTGACTTCCGACAACATTCCGCCGACGGCTCAGTCTGGGTGGCCTCCTAGACGGGATATGAAGGGTTCAAGCGGTCTTGAACCTCCGTCGTCTCGACCAGAGAGCGGACCGATTCAGCGGTGCAAAACCGCGAACCACGTAAGCTGTTGTCCAGAACCGCACTGGCAGCAATTGCAATTATCTGCGCGCAAACCTTGCTGCGTTCTTCATCGGCTTTGAATATTCGGCCCCTGACGAAGGCGCGCTCGTGATTCCCGGATCGCAACAATCGCCGTGATGCCCTATCGTTGTACATTTCTGACCGAACTCGTCAGACCAGCGCTAGCGAGGTTGCAGGGGCCACATTTCCGGTGCATTCTCGCCATCGTCCATGACCAAACAATATCTCAACCACCAGTTGGAGTGCCCTTATTGCCTGACGATAAGGCTGAGGATTCCGGCCGACGCCGGTCCTGACGACCGGATCTTTTGCGACGACTGCGGCGAATTCCTGGGTACATGGGACGATCTGCTTACCGATTTTGAGAGGCAGGGCGGGCAGGATGGAGTGTTCCGTCTCGACAAGGGCCGTATCAGGCGGATCGATTGAACCGATTGCTCGGCGCGGGCCTACCGGGGGCGGGTCCGAAAGGCGAGCGGCGCTGCGCCTCCGCTCGCCAGCGTACCCCTTTGCAGCACCTGACTATGCGAACCCAGGGCGTCGGAAAATTTCCAGCGGCTCGAATCTCAGGGAACTTGTTGCCGGCCGGCGGGGTTATCGGACGCCTTCCTAGTTAGGGAAGCTAGCTCCAACCCCAGCGGGAGACGATCATGCCAACTGCGAAGAAAGCCGCGAAAGCGACAACCAAGGGTCTTGAGGACCTGTTCCTCGACGGGCTCAAAGATCTTTACTACGCCGAAAAGAAAATACTGAGGGCCCTGCCGAAAATGGCGAAGGGTGCGGAGTCGGAAAAAGTGACTGCTGCCTTCGAAAAGCATCGTATGGAAACGGAAGCTCACGTCGACCGTCTCGAGGAAGTGTTCGAGAAGTTTGGCAAGGCAGCACGCGGCAAGACCTGTCCGGCGATCGACGGCATCATTGAAGAAGGCTCGGAGATCCTCGAAGAATATGAAGGTGCTCCTGCGCTCGATGCCGGACTGGTCGCAGCGGCGCAAGCCGTCGAGCATTACGAGATCGCCCGGTACGGAACTCTTATCGCCTGGGCAGAACAGATGGGAAAGGCCGATGTTGCCGCCCTTCTCAAAGCGACGCTCAAGGAAGAGGTCGCGACCGACGAAGCCCTGACGGGGCTAGGCGAGGGTGGTGTCAACCAACGCGCCCTTCAAGCGGCCGCATAATTCCTTATGCCGCCGGCTTGCGGAGCCCCGGCAAGGGATCGCCAGGGGCTCCGCTCCGAGAATGCAGATGTCGGGCCATTCGAGTCTTTCAACCGGCCTTACTGACTTGGCAATTGCAGGAAATTCGCCTGTAATACCAAGTCAGTCGACAAATCAAGCGCAGTGGACCGCTGGGACTTAATTGCCTGGAATTGGAATCTTCAAAGACACCAAGCGGTTCAAAGACACTGCGCAAATATTAGGCTAAAGAGCAGGATCATGGATCCCGTGTTGTGGGTAGCTTTCCTGGGGACAGTTATCTTCATGCAGGCACCGCCCGGTCCCGATAGCCTGCTTGTGACGGCACGCGCTATCTCTCACGGGCGCAGCACGGCGTTTTTCACGGTGCTGGGCATGACTGTGGGGGCGGGTCTTGTTCAATTGCCTCTCCTCGCATTAGGCGTGTCTTCATTGGTCGCGGCCTCGCCGCTGGCATTCAATCTGCTCCGATGGTCTGGCGCCGCTTATCTGTGTTGGCTCGGATTAAGCCTGTTACGCTCTCCAGCCACGGAAGTTGCCGTCGAAGAGCATGGACATCTTCGTCCGCTGGTTGCTGCACGAGAAGGAATGATCGCCAATCTCTTAAATCCCTGGCCCATCACGTTCATGGTTGCGTTCCTTCCGCAATTCATTGACCCGGATCGAGGATCGGTGACGCTGCAATTGCTGTTGCTGGGTGGCACGCAAAAGGTAACAGGCGTGTTGGTGCTAGGCGCGTACGCGCTCGCGTCCGGTACGCTTGGCGAATGGATGAAGCAACCAAAGATACTACTCTGGCAGCAGCGCATCGCCGGCTGTTTCATCATTGGCCTTGGCATTCGCATGGCCGTGAGTGGCGGAGCGGCCCGTTGAGATAGCCGACCCCACGCGGCTATCGCGTCCCTTCCCCACAGTCGCTAACCAAAAGGCGGGCCGCCGCCCGCCTTCCCATGGTTCAGTTCTGTGTCGACTCGCCGCCGAGCTTTTTGACATTGCTGCAGAATTCAGGGTGGGTGTTGGCAGCGTTCGCGTTTGCCATCTCCTCATTGCAGACTTTTGTCATTGCCATGCGGTCCTCGTCCGTCAGCGCTTTCCAAGCTGCCGTGAACTCGTCGTCGGACCGCAGGGTCTTCATGCTGGAGTCCGTGTAGAACGGCTCCATCTTTGCGGGGTCATCCAAGGCAGACGTGCCTGTGTCGGCGCCTGCCGCAAGAGAAACGCCGCTTACCATAGAAAGCGCTATCGCGCCTAGACAGATCATCTTGTAGTTCATAGCAAGACCCTTTTCCATCGTTTTAAAGATCGCTGATGAAAACGACCTACTGGCAAACGGCGTGTTTCATAAAAGGTTCCTTTCTCACCTTCTGGCAGGGCGCTTGATCGGCGCTTTCTACAATCGGGATGTCCATCGTGTTCATCTAACTCTGGCCGCCGCCATTATCGCGACCTGGTCGGCGACGGCCTTTGAGGCGGTCAAGCATGAGCTGAATTCCGGACATGACGCAATTTGCCGTCACGCCTTGGAAGCGGCGGCCCGCTGAACAAGAGCTATGCATCGGTGCCGGATGAATGGAACATCTGCCGATAATGGCCGTTGATATGCTCATCAGGCGAAAGGGCTGCATATGTCAAAACTTCACGCGGTACCTCCAGAGCATTTGCAGCGGCTCAAGCTCGAAGCGTCTGCGTATTTTGGTCCGAAGGTGCTCCACGAAGCATTATTGCGTCTTTGCCATGCCTGCGGAAGCGATAGCCTTGACCGGTTCGAGAAGGCCATGGTCGATCAGATCGAAGCAATGCATCATGAGAGGGCCGATTTCGAGACAATGAAGGAATTTGCCATCGAACAGCTTTACGCCTGCGTTCGAGAGGTCAGTTGTTCGCCGAAAATGAAACAGCCGCTGGAGGAAGCGGAAACCCGAAGGACATCTGGTCGGTCGGAAGAGCCGAAAACCTTGGAAGACCAGTTGCAGGCCGGACTTGAGGATTCCTTTCCCGCGAGCGACCCGCCGGCCGTGGTGTCCACAGCGATCTCCGGCGGGGCGAAAAAGCTGGTCGGGACTGACGAAGTCCTGAAAAAGCAGCGAGAGGAAGCGGCTAAGAACAACGACCGGTCATAGGTGCCTCCGCAGCGAAAGGGATGCTTCCGCCCACTTGGTTGCCGCGGCTCCGGTAACCGTGCGAACAGATGGCCTGCATGCACCGGCGTCGGAGCTTGCCGCCTCTCGCGCCCACAGCCGGCAGGACAATTGCTCAGCCGTCTCTTTTTATTCCAGCCTTATCAGCCTTCGTCCGCATCGGCACCTGCCTTGGCCAGAAGCGGCTCGGCTTGCGACGTGAAACCGATGAAAGGGCGGGACATTTCCCTTGGCTGCTCCGATCAAGCGGGCGGGAATTCGCCGCAACAGGAGCCCAGCCGCAAAACGCACGGCTTGCGCGTATTTCGCCCATCCGAGATTTTCTAGCGACTTATTTCGATGTCCGGAACGATCCAAACCTTCATGCATTTAGCTAGGTCTGCGTTCATCAACTCTTTCTTGCTGGGAGCTGGACCATTGTCCTCCAGGGGCTACCCCTTGGCCAACCAGGAAACGGATGAAGTTTCCATCGTTGACCTGATACCTGCCTTGCGAGCCTTCGCCCGCACCTTCTGCCGTGTTCCTGACGACGCCGATGACCTGGTTCAGGAGACGTTGACTAAAGGACTCGCCAACATCGATAAGTTCGAACCCGGAACGCGTATGAAGTCGTGGCTCTTCACCATCATGCGCAATACGTACTATACGCGCATCAAGGCCGCCGACAGGGAAAAACCAGGCCTGCTTGACTGCGCCTCCGCAATCCCGATTACGGAGGCGACGCAGGAGTGGTCCGTTCAGAGCAAAGAAGTCTCTAACGCAGTCCAGAGGCTGCCCGAACATCAGCGCGAGGTGCTGATGCTGATCGGGGTTCTTGGCGTCAGCTATGAAGAAACTGCCGAAATATGCGGTTGCGCGGTGGGAACGGTAAAGAGCCGGCTGAACCGAGCGCGCGCCAGCGTGCTGGAATACCTCGGCGAAAGTTCGTTGCAGACATTGGTGGAGAGACGCAATCACCTCTCCGAAGCACAGGGGAACCTCGCAGTCGACAGGCGTCGATAGCTAGTCTTCTTTCTTTGCGTTGCACCGACGCTTCTCGACAAGCGCGCTCTGCAATTGAACCGCAAGATCAGTCAGCCGGTCGGGGACCTTTTCCTGCTCGATAGCAGTCAGCAGAGATGCAATCTTCCGGTCTATTGCCAGCCGGAGTTGCGGGCTGATGGTATCGTCGCTCGAGCGAGACATAGTGTTCTCTTAATGAATTGATCCCTTCACCAGTGTGGTGACACCAATAAGAGTTTGCAAGGATTGCCGCGCCGTCCTCACAACCAGCGCCGTCCCTTGCACAGCATTGTTTCGAAGCCGCTGGTCTCGTCGGGAAAGCCTATGCTTTCCCCTCGGTTCCTTCGGGCAATATTCCCGGGTGCGCTCGACAACTCGACTTCCGCGACCTCAGCTGGCCACTGGTCATGATTGGCGTCTGCGGTTGCAGCAGTCAGTCTTAAGAGAGCCGATCTGCAGCGTGATACTGATCGGAATTGATCCGATTGCCATCGAGCCGGCGTCGCTCGGTATCCTTGACCTTGTGCTTTGGCCAACCGGTCATCACGCCGGCGCCAGAGCCTTTACCCTGGCGGCAGAGATGATGTCTATCTTGCCGCCGGATGCCATCTAGTCCTCCTTCGGATTGTGGGCACTCACAGGTGCCTTTTCTCTTTGAGGCCCGAACAATTATTGGGCCGTAATGTTCCGTCGGATGCCATAAGAAGAAAGGCATTGCCATCCCACAGGCGGAACGGCTTCTCGCCGTCAACCACGACTTGCATGCCGTGGGCTTCGGCGAGGCGGTGAACATCAGCACGATCCAACGCCGGCGATCCGCGATAGGAGTAGTTCAGAAGTGCTGCCATGCCTGACGTTTTCAGAACACGCGCAATTTCCTTGAAATGCCGCTCCGCCAGGCCAGCCAGCACCAGATAGGGGAAACTGTCGACAGCCAGCACGCAATCGAAGCTTGCGTTGCTGAAATCGGCAAGATCGAGACCAGAGGTCAGTCGCAGCTCCACATTGCGCAGCCCGGCACATCGCCGGCGAGCGACCGAAATCATCTCTAGGGATATGTCGATGCCGACGATCCGGTGCGCTGCATCGGAGAGCGCGCTTTCGAAACGCCCGATGCCGCAACCAATGTCCAGTATGTCCTGGCCGGCGCCGGTGAAGCCTTGCCTTCCCAACCATACGACGATATCGTCGGTGGCGGCGGTGAGTCTCTCCTCGTCTCCTAACGAAGACAGCTGAACGCTCGCCGCCAAGGAAATCATCGCCGCGGCATCGAAGCCGGAGGCCAGCCGCCGGACGACCGCGGCATCCGTTTCCTCCTCATTACGCTCATGGCGAACGGCCGCACCTGTTTCGCGCAGCATGGCAAAGATATCAGGCCTGTGATGAAGCAGCTCGGCAATCCGCTCCAGCCTGTCTCGGTTGCGAAGATCGGCTGAACACATATCCAGCGCCACTTCGGCCAGTTCTGCGGCATCGATCCCCGTCTCGAAGCGAAGCGCCAGCCGGGCAATGATAGCTTCGACGCAGGCATTGTCGGCCATGCACTCCTCGACCACCATTCTTGCTGTCGACGCCTGTGACGATGGTTTTCGTCCAGTCGTGCTCATTGAGCCATGCTCCGCGTCCAGACCTTTCGCATTGTCCATTGGTCGACCGCGCCCCAGCCATATTTGTAGGTCTCCTGGCCGCGCAGGAAGTCGAACTCCCGCGCCCCTTCACGAGCCGCCTCGGCAATCGCGTGACCGATCAGGATTGCGCCGGGGCTTTCCTCGGCATAGGCCGGATCAAAACCGCCAAGATAGGCGTAGGCGCGGTGGCGATGGTGAAATCCGTAATAGGCGCCGACGACCGCATCATCGATAGCAACAAGCCAGCAGCGGACAAGGCCCTGTGCGGCAAGCAGGGGAAGCGCCTGCCGATGGAATTCTTCTGCAGCCGGATCGGCCAGAACGCCATCGCCACGCCCGGCCCAACGCGCCCCGTGAAGGCGGACCAGGTGGCCGAAAAATGCTTTCAGATCGGCTTGCGCCGGCATAATAGAGACGCAGCCGCGCCCGCTTGCGGCTCTATGTGCGCGGCGCAATTGGCGTCTTCGCCGCGCCGGAACGCAGACCGCAAGCGCATCGTCACCGGCGATCGGGAGCACGGGACAAGCGGCGTGATTGGCAAGTTGACCCGCCTCCAGCGCAGGGTGCGTAATAGTGAGACCCGCGGCACCCGCCGGTAAGTCCAGCAAAATCCACTGCGACCAATTGATCGCAATGACCCGGTCGGCGATGGCGGCCCCAACAGCCGCTTCGATGCCGGGGAAACACAGGACATCCAGATAGTCGCTCAACGAAATCCCGACCGGAAGCAGTTTCGAACCGGAAGTTGTGTATTCCAGGTAAAGCGGCGCCAATCCCACCAGATCGTCGCCACGCCAGACAGCGATCGTCGCCAGTTCTCCGGGCGCGAATGTGCGCCACCACGGCACGAGCCAGGCGGGGCATTGAAACGGCGTCGCCGTCCGGCTGTGCGCCCAGAGCTCCCGCCAGCGCGGCGCCAGGGCCTCAAGGGCGGCCGGATCGTCGATGATTTCGGAGCGGAGCATGAAAACCGCTCACTGCACCGCCGCGAGGCGCCTGCGGCCGGCACCAAGCCCTGCCAGCGCATGGTAGGCGTCCATGTAAGACGAAATCATTTGGTCGAGCGAAAAGCGCCGCCGCGCCTCGGCCCGGCATATGCCGGCATCCAGGCGGGATGCCGCGACAATGGCTTCCGCCATCTCGTCGACGTCGTTCACCAGAAAGCCCGTCCTGCCGTGTTCGACCACGTCCGGCAGCGCGCCGTTTGGAAAGGCGACAACCGGCGTGCCGCAGGCGAGGGCCTCCATCGCGACAAGCGAGCTGGTTTCTGCGGCAAGGCTGGGAATGACCAGGCAACGGGCGGCGTTGAGAAAGCGCCGTTTGGCGGTGAAGCCGAGCGGACCGAGGAAGCGGCACCGCTTGTCGAGGCGCGGCTGGACTTCGTCACGAAAGTACAGCGTGTGCGTTTCGTATGGGTAGACCTTGCCGCCGATGACCAGCGGCACATCAGCATGTTTGGCCGCGTCCAGTGCAAGATGGATGCCCTTTTCCGGGCAAATACGGCTGAGCACCAGCGCGAAGTTGCGCTTGGACTGCCGACCGCTCAGCGCGTCGATATCGACGCCGTTTGGAATGGGCGCAACCAGTCTGGCACCGGGCGGCGCGGTCCTCTGTTGGGCCACCGAGACGGCGTGAAGCCATAGATCGTCACGGACCGTGCGCAAGGCTTCGGCAGGATACCAGTCGAGCGGCAGGTGCAGGCTTACAAGTGTCGGGCCATCGTCAGGCAGATAGGCATCAAAATCGATGCCGTGCAGATGAACCACGTCGATCGGCCAACGGGCGCGTGCGGATTCTATCGCCACGCGGTGGGAGCGCTGCGCCCGTTTTTTCGCCGCATCGTCGAGCACGCCTGGTTCAGCAGGTGTCTCGATGAGGACGCCCGCTGCTTTGGAGCCCTGGCAACCGATCACGATGGAGCCGTGTCCCGCGCGCACGAGTGCCTGGTCGAGCATCGACAGCACCTGCTCGGCACCGCCAACCGCATCCGGGCCGACTGGCGCGAGAGGGTAGGCGACGTTCAGGACGGTGAGGGTCATGGCCGGTCGAGCCCAAGCTCCTCATGTGCAGCGGCTGCGGCGTGGAGCCAAACCGCCGGCTCGAAGCCGAGCGGCAGCGCCTCGTAATAAAGCCTGCCGTTGTTCGGCAGCGCCAGGAAATCATAGGCGGGCGCCACCCGGAAACGTTCGACGCGCGCCGCAAACGGCGCCAGCGTCCGTTGCTGTGTCCGGTGGCAAGCCAGCATGCACTGCTTCCGTTCGAAAGCCGCTTCCGTAAGGTGCAGTTCGATGCAGTCACTGCCGGAATCACTGTTGAAGTCCTGGAGGACCGCGCCCTCAGGCCCGGCGCAATAGAACGCCATTTCGACGATAGCCGGCGCATGGCGTCCGTGGCGGCGCAGCAAATGGCAGGCGGCATGGACGGCAAAGGCGGTCGCGTCATGATCAGGGTGACCACCTTCATAAGGATGCGTACAGACGAAGCTGACATCGCGCTCGGCCAACAGGCCGGTCAGTTCCCGTGCGAGCGAGCTAAGATTTCCGGCGGCTTGCTTATCCGGATAACCGAGGCTGATCAGGGCCGTCGACGGCAAACCCGCTGTCGCCAGCGCCGTCTCCAACTCCTTATGGCGGGCCTCGGCGTAGCCCTGCCACGTCTCGAAGCCGTATGCTCGCGCGTCGTCAAGGTCTCGCGGCGCACCATCAGTGACGTGAACGATGCGAGATCCGCGCAATCCGGCAAGATGCCCGCCAATGCCGATGGTCTCGTCGTCTGGATGCGCGACAACGATCATGATTTCAGCACCGTCAGAGCCATGCGGTGCCGAGCCTAGCAACAGGGCCGCGAAGTCGGCGAGCGTTCCGGGCCTATCGGGTGCGAGTTGCATGACAGACTCATGCTGCCGAAGCCCGCACCGCTCTGACCGGCGAGGCAGCCATGGCGGGAGCGTAGCGGCGCGTCATTGTCGCGCAAAACTCCGCGAATTCCTCCGGCACTAGCGGCGGACTGGTGTGGTGCGGCATCACTCCGCGGTGCTCAGGAGTGAAGCAGAAGGTGATGGTCACGTCGAAGTCGGCAAGCGCTTCCATCTGCCGGTCGTACCAGTCCAGTGCATTCGGCCTGAAACTATCGGCCCAGGAAAGCCCGGTGCGCAGATTGGTGACGCCCAGCCGTTTCATCCAGGCGACGGCGTCGTCCAGCCGGGGATCTTCAAAGTGGAACCATTGCACCAGTCCCATTTCGGGCGCGTAACGCAGGAATTCCTCAAGCGCGGGTTTTGGCGTGCCGTCTTCGCGTAGGAGGCCCATGTAGAAGTGGCGATAGTAGGAGGAGCCTTCCGCCTCGCGATGGCGCGTCGTTGCCCCCCATTCGCGCGGAAGATCATAGAGGCTGTACCATTGTACACGCGAGGCATTGCCGAGCAGCAGTTCGGCGCTCCTGCGCAAACCCCACAGCTGTACCTCCTCGGCCCCGAAACTCGACACACCAACTTCGCTGACCCATACGGGAAGCTCGGTGACGCTCGAAATCTCGCCGATCTTCTGGGGCCATTCCTGAAGCTGCCAGAGATTCCAGTCGAGCGGGAAGCCATGCACCCCGACGGCATCGACATGATCGAGCACCCCGTACCCCTTCATGAGCGCCATGAAATCAGCATCGATCGGCGAAATGCCGCCCAGGATCTTGGTCATGGCGGGGTTTTCCGATGCGATCGCATCAGCGGCCAGTATTGCCATATTGGCGAAGCGGCTCCAGTCGGGGTCGAGTTCGGGATCCCAATGGGACTTGTTGTTCGGCTCGTTCCAGATCATCGCGGCTTCAATCATGAAGTTGTCCTTTCGACGGGTAGACGGCGCCGCCACCACCCGGCTCATCGGCGGCGCGGCAGAAATAGACCTCTTGTTCCGGGTGCAGCACGATCTCGAAGCCGGCGCTGCGCAGCATCGCTTCGGTGCAGGCGCGATTGGGAATCCACCAGTTGGTCGGGTCGTCGGCATAGCGATGTTCGACGAAATGGAGCTTGGGAAACTCCGGCCGGTCGAACAGATCCTGTGTCCAGAAAGGATAATTCTCATCGAGCGCAGGCAGTTCGGTGCTGCCGCGCTGCATGGACTGGAAGATCATCAGGTCGCCGGCGACGTGCTCCCGGATCAGATCGAGAGCGAGCAGGGGGTGGCGCAGGTGATACAGCACGCCCATGAACAGGACGATGTCGAATTTCTCCCGCAGCGCGCCGACGTCGTAGACGGACAGCTGCTGGAATTCGATGTCGCAGTCCGCGATTTCGGCGGCGAAGCGCGCCTGCGCCAGATAGGCTTCATCGAAATCGATGCCGAGGACGCGGCCGGCGCCGCGTCGCTTCATCTCGATCGAGTAGAAGCCGGCGTTGCAGCCTATGTCGAGCACGGCCTTGCCGGACAGATCGGCAGGAATGGCGTCGGCGAACTTGCGCCATTTGATCAGCGGGTAGTTGCCGAGGAAATGGTCGGGGGCGGTTTCGACGCCTGCCAGCTCCATATTGTGGAACCACGGGCCAAGGGCATCGATGCGGCGACGGATTTCGGCGTTCGAATGCAGCATGGCTAGCCTCCGCCTGGATGGCTTGGTATCTGCGACTGCCCTCGCAGCGCGAACATGAGGTTTTTCGGTTCCTCCAACGTAGTGTCGTTGTTCTCAAGCAGCCGAAGTGCCGTGCGGTAGCCGTTGAAAGTGCCGACGTCGACATAGGCGGTGCCTGCCTTGACGCCGTAGGCCTCACCGCCGGCCGCCAGATAGGCGTTGATGAGCGTACCGACGTATTCGTCGCTTTGTTCCCGCTCGCGCCAAAGCGCGGCAAGCTGGTGAAGTATGCGGCCCGGCATCTTGAACGCGCCCCAAATCCAGTTCGATGCGGCGTCTTGTCGCTTGACCTGGATTTCCGTCACGCGGTCGCCCTGGTCGAGAACGACGGCATCGAAGAGTTCGGGGTGATCCACCGGGAAGAGTAGAAACGACAGCCGGTCGTCCGGCAGGCGGCAGAAGCCATCTTCCGGAAACCAGATCGTGTCGGGCAGACCGATCAGAACCGTCTCGTCCGGTGCGACGAGCGGTGCGGCGCGGAAGATCGCATCGCAAAGACCGACGGGGGTCGGCTGTACGACGAACAGTGCGGTGGCGTCGCCGTAGCCGGCGGCGTAGTATTCGAGGATGTCAGATTTGCCCGATCCGATGACGAAGCAGATTTTGTCGACACCGTTGCGCACCATGCGACGCACCAGATATTCGCTCACCGCGCACGGGCGCTCGGTCTGGCCGTCGATGCGGCTACCGACCGGCAGGAGCTCCTTCGAGAAGCCGAGCGGTTGAATGCGGCTGCCGCGGCCAGCGGCGGGCACGATGCCCAGCATCAGATTGCTTCCTTCAACGGCTCGCTCGCCGTCGAGCCTTGCAATGCCTCGGACAGGAGGCGGTCCAGTTCCCTGGCGCGCTGCGCAGAGGTGTGTTCGTCCAACACCCGCTCGCGCGCACGGCGCCGGATTGCGTCAACTTCGCTGTCGGACAGGCAGACTGCCGCAACGACGTCGTCGGTGGTATCCGCAAGGATGATCTCGCTGCCGGGTTGGAAAAAACTGCTCAACCCGGGCCAGGTGTCGCTCACGATAGCCGCACCGCAGGCTGCCGCCTCGAACAGCCTGCCCGAAGGACACCAGCCCCTCTTGGCCATCGCCTCGCGGGTCACGTTCAGCGTCAGACGCGATGAGCAGAAGAAGGCCGGATGATCTGCAGGCGGAAGGTGCCTGACAAAAAAGATGTTTTCGCCCCACGGAAATTCGTGCGGATATTGGGCGCCGCCGATGACGAAGCGGTGGTCCGGCAGGCGCGCTGCCGTGCGGACCAGCAGCTTTTCGACTCCGGCCTGGCGATCCGCGGCATAGGTTCCGAGATAGGATAGATCCCCGGCAAATTCGGGCCGGGGCTCTGCCGGCCGGTGTCGCTCGGGATCGACATGGCCGTAGAGAGGCAAGACAAGACGGGCACCCAGCAGTGTTTTAAGCGCGTCGATTGCGGTTCCCCCCGTATAACTTAGGACGAGGTCGAAATCGCGAAGGCCTTCGGGCCCGTAATACGCCGGTCGAAGACCTTGTTCGATCCGGGCGAGTGTCACCGGGGTGTCCAGATCGTAGAAAGCTTTCAGCCCGCGACAGGCCTGCTGCGCCAGGCGCGATGCCTCCACGGCGTCGGGGCAATAGGACGTGACGATGACGACGTCCGATTCCCCGATAGCCTGTTCCGCGACATGGCGAATGTCCTCCCAGTCCGGATAGAGAACGACATTGCCGCCATCGAGATGATCAAGGTCGCGCGCGCCGGCATAGTATGGGGTGTTGCGTTCAAAGAAGGTGACGGACCAGCCCAGCCCGCCCAGCGCCCGGATCAGGCCGCGCCACAGCGTCGCGTGTCCGTTTCCCCACGAGGAGGTGACGGTGAGACCGAAAATGACCATTCGCATCCGGCAGTCCTCGTCAGGCGGCTTCGTTCAATCGGATCAGCTTGGAGCCCCAGTCACCCGAGACGACCGTGGTGATCGAAGCGGGATCGATATCGAAGCGAAAACAGTCTCCCAGCGGCAAGCCGAGCACCTTGCAGACGGCGGCCTTGATCACGTCGGCATGGCTGACCAGTGCCACTGACTGGTTCTGGTAGCGTTTGCGAAGCTGCTGCATCAGCGAGGTGACACGTTGCTGCACGTCCAGCATGGTCTCGCCGCCCGGCGTCCTCGCCTGCTGACGCCTGCTGTTCCACACCCGCCAGTCGGCGTCCTGGTTCAACTCTTCGAAGGTCTTTCCCGACCACGCGCCGAAGTCGATCTCATCGAGCTCTTGGCAGATCGTGATCTTATCGGGACTGCAGGCGACTGCGATCGGTTTCGCGGTTTCCAGTGTTCGTTCGCGCGGGCTGCAACAGATGGCTGCTAGCGGCTTCGGTGCCATGTGGCCGGCCAGGCGCAAGGCTTGTGCCTTGCCGGTGTCGCCAAGGCAAACTCCGGCCATGCGTCCGGCAAGATAGTCGCCGACATTGTCGTGCGCCGCATGGCGGATCAAAAAGAATGTCGTCGTCATTCCGCCGCATCGAGCATCGGCTCGTCCTTCCCGGCGATGAAAGACAGCGTGCGCAGGCGCGCCTCGGCATCGGTGAATTGCTCGGGCGGCGACTTCATGAAATAGCTGCAAGGGCCGGTCAGCGCCCCCGCGATGCCGCGGTCGAGCGCCAGCTTGGCGCAGCGGACAGCATCGATAACGACCCCGGCCGAGTTGGGCGAATCCCACACTTCCAGTTTGAGCTCTGCATTCAGCGGTACGCCGCCGAACGTCGTGCCTTCGACGCGGATGTAGGCCCATTTTCGATCGGTAAGCCAAGGCACATGGTCGCTGGGGCCGACGTGGATGTTACCGGCCTCCAGGGGAACGTCGAGCTGGCTGGTTACGGATTGTGTTTTAGAAATTTTCTTTGATTCCAGCCGCTCGCGTTCCAGCATGTTGAGGAAATCGGTGTTGCCGCCGAAATTCAGCTGATAGGTGCGGTCGATGCGGACGCCACGCTCGCGGAACAGATTGGCGAGCAGCCGGTGCACGATCGTCGCGCCGACCTGGCTTTTGATATCGTCGCCGACCAGCGGCAGACCGCGCTGTTCGAAGCGCCGACGCCATTCCGGCCGCGACGCGATAAAAACCGGTATGCAGTTGACGAAGGCGCAGCCGGCCTCGAGCGCGCACTCGGCGTAAAAACGCGTAGCCTCTTCCGAGCCGACCGGCAGATATGAGACCAATACGTCAGCGCCGCTTTCCCGAAGCAGCGCGCTGACATTTGCGACCGGCTCTTCTGCCTCTTCGATTTCATCGCGCAGATATTTGCCGATACCGTCGAGCGTTGGTCCGCGCTCGACGCGAACGCCGGTTGTTGCGACATCGGCAAAGCGGAAGGTGTTGTTGGGTGCATTGTATATGGCTTCCGCCACATCACGCCCAACTTTGCCCTTGGCGACGTCGAAAGCACAGACGACCTGGATGTCATCGACATGATAACCGCCGAGATCGGTATGCATCAGGCCCGGTATCGGCTCATTACCTCTGGCGTCCCGATAATATGAGAGGCCCTGGACAAGGGAAGACGCGCAATTGCCGACGCCGGCTATTCCAATCCGTACCTTTTTTGATCCCACGAAACTGCCGCCATCGCTGTTGAAGGTAAGTTCCTCGCGCCGAACTGCCAGCTGCCGGGAATGTTCCTTGCGACCTGGAAAAATCACGAATTCCATGGCGGATCAAAGCTGCGCGCTGTTTCAGGCTGCCTGGGCCTGAGCGCCGCAAGCCTCAGTCGAGGCTTCGCAGCATATCCGCTTCTTTTTCTAGAATGGTGGCCACTTCCTCGCGCTCAAGATGCGTCATCATCAGGCTCACACAGCATTCGAGGTAGGTGATCGAGGCACGTCTCAGAAAGGCAGCCGTTTCCCTTTCGGCCATTTGCTCGATGTCCTTGGCGGATCGTTTTCGATGCACGGGTCCGTTCTCCATGCGGTATCTTCGCCCAACGGCGAGCTCGGCTCGATGTTCCCATAATGAGAAAAAGTGAAAGCGCCTGTTAGGACGGTCACGGCCTCACTTGCCTATGCCCGAGGGCGCAGCTCTCCCTGACCTTCAGGCCGGCAGGTTTTGCAGTCGGCCTGAAGCGGACCTCACGCTTGTCGCAATTGGGGAAATTCGATCCTCGTTACGGCTGGCTTCGAGTTCCATAAAATAGCTGATCGTCTGCATTAGGCCTTGCCTGAGCGGCACCTTTGGCGACCAGTCGAGAAGGGTTTTTGCTCGGGAAATGTCCGGTTGCCGCCGGCGAGGGTCGTCTTGCGGCAGTGGCAGGAATTTGAAGACCGAGTTGCTATGGGTCATATCTCTCACCAATCCAGCCAGTTGAAGAACGGTGAATTCCCCGGGATTGCCCAAATTGACCGGTTGGCGCGGATTGGGATCGACATCCATAAGGCGGACCAGACCGTCAACCAGATCGGAGACGTAGCAGAACGATCTAGTCTGCAGTCCGTCGCCGAATATCGTCAGTGGTCTCTTCTCGAGGGCCTGCATCACCAGGTTCGAGACAATCCGGCCGTCGGCAGGATCCATCCTCGGACCATAGGTGTTGAAGATGCGCGCGACCCGGATGTCGGCCATTTCGGTTCTCAAATAATCGAAGCACAAGGTTTCGGCGGTTCGCTTACCTTCATCATAGCAAGCACGAGGACCGGTGCAGTTCACGTGACCGACATAGTCTTCCCTTTGCGGATGCTGTTCCGGATCGCCATACACTTCGCTTGTCGATGCCTGAAGGAAGCGCGCATTATTTCGGGCGGCGAGCTCAAGCAGATTGAGCGTTCCGATCACGCAGGTTCGCGTGGTGTGAACTGGATCGGCTTGGTAGCGCGGCGGCGATGCGGCGCACGCCAGATTGAAAATGCGGTCCACCGGCTCAGCAAGCTCCAATAGTCGGCAAATATCCTGCTCGATCAACCGGAAACGGGGACGGTCCATGATCGAGATGATGTTTTCCATCCGACCGGTAAGAAAATTATCGACACAGATCACACGGCACCCGGCCTGAAGCAGTGTTTCGCAAAGATGCGAACCGAGGAAACCCGCGCCCCCGGCGACAAGCGCCGTTTTGGTCCGTTGCGTCCTTCTTGATTGCCGCATCTCTATTTTCTCCTGTCTGCCAGTCATGCTGCACTTTCGATGTCCAGATCGAGAGCTGGACGTGCCGATCTTGGCTGCGCCAGCAGCGAAACCAATTCGCGGGCTCTCGCGGCGCCAGTATGTGCTGCCAGGATCGTTCCACGCGCCCGCTTGGCCATAGCCAGCCTGACGCGGTCGGATTGCCTGGACAGGATATCGATCACGTCTTCGGCTTGGCCGGCCGTATTGATCGTGGCTGTCGGAAAGAAGCTATCCAGACCGGTCCAGCGATCGCTGATGATCGCCGTGCCACAGGCGGCCGCCTCGAAGAGGCGTACGCTGGGAGACCATCCAGCCGCTATCATGGAACTGCGTGTGACGTTCAATGTGTAGCGCTGGCGGCTGTAAAAAGCGGCGTGATCCGCCGGCGGCAAGTGCTCGATGCGATCGACGTTGCTCGGCCAAATGGTCTCGGACGGGAATTGCGAGCCGGCCACGACGAAGCGACGGTCCGGCATGCGTCTTGCCGGTTCGAGCAGGAGAGCATCCAGCGTCGCCTGCCGGTCCGAGCTGTAGGTACCGAGATAGCCAAGGTCCCAGCAGATCGGATCGGCCGTTCCGCGATGCCGCTCCGGGTCGACGGAGCAGTAGAGCGGCTCGGCGCGCCGTGCACCTAAGTCCGCCGCCAAACGGGCGAGCGTCGGCCCGCCGGTGAATGAGAAATAGACATCGAAATACGGAATCTGCCGTTGGCATATGTAGTCGCAATCATTCGCGGCGAGCTTTGCCAGCGTGACCGGCGTGTCGATGTCGTAGAAGCAGAACTGGCCCGTGCACAGGGACGCGACAATGTCGATGACGGCTCGCCCCTCCGGGACGAAGGACCCAACCACCACGACATCGGCCCGCTGCAGGCAGCGGGCATACGTCCGACGAAGATCGTTCGTCGTTTCGTAGTAGCGCAACGTGCAGAAATCTGGGTCGCGCAGATCGCGATGGTTTGCATACCATGGCACGTCGCGCTCGAGGAAGGTGACGCGATGGCCGAGTTCGTGAAGGCCCTTCAGCAACCCGCGAAAGGTCGTGGCGTGGCCGTTTCCCCATGAAGAGGACAAAGACAGGCCAAGAAAGACGATATCGAGCCGCTTGGTCATTCTGCTGCCTCCACGGTGGGGCGCTCGAAATGACGCCTGAAGACAGCGTCGGCCACAGCTGCTCTTAACGCATAGGTATGCTCCGCGAGAACACGCCGAAGTGCAGATGCGCCGATCGCCTTTGCCCGCTGGGGTGTGAGGGTCCGCATGATTTCGGCGACATCATCGCCGTCGCGCGCCACCAGGATCTCTTCCCCAGGGACTAGGAACAATTCGACGCCGAGCCAGGCGTCGGTGATGAGGCATGCGCCGGCACCCGCAGCCTCGAAGACGCGCGTGGCAGGTGAAAAGCCGTTGGCGGCCATGCTGTCGCGGCTTATGTTGAGCACCGCCTTGGGTGTGACATTGAACGCATTATGATCGCGCGTCCCGACGTGGCCGAGCCATGCGACATTCGCCGGAAGCTGCTTGTCACCCCAACCCGATCCGCCAAGCAGGAAGCGCTGATCGCCCGAACGGCTGGCCGGATCCAGGAAGAAGGCTTCGACGCGTGCTTCACGGTCCGGCAGGCGGTTGCCGAGAAAGGCGAGATCGCAAGCGAAACGCTTATCCTTCGCGACCGGATGATGCGTTTCGGGATCGAGCGCATTGTAGATCGGCACGCACTCGGCCGCCCCCAGCGCACGATAGGACCAGACGACCGGATCGCCGCCGCCATAGGTGAGGACAAGGTCGATCTCCCGCAACGCGCGGTGCAGGGGGTGGTCCGGCTCGTCGCGCAACTGGCCCAGAGTTGCCGGTGCGTCGACATCCCAGAACACTGTCAGCGCATCGGTGCGCGCGTGATCGAGCACCGCACGCAGCAACGCCTCGTCCTCGAAGCCTACTCCGCTCGCCTTGACGACGATGTCGGCTTCGCCTGCGCTTGCTGCCACCTGCATCAGCGCATGCGGGGTCGCCTCATAGATGACGACGTTGCACCAGTCGGGTGCCTCGATATCGCGGTTCTTCTGCCTGTCGTAGACGTCCGGTTCATAGAAAGTGATCTCGTAGCCGAGCTGAGAAAGAGCTTTGAGCAATCCGCGGTAATAGGTCGCCGCGCCGTTCCAATAGGACGACAGCAGGCTCGACCCATAAAATGCAATCTTCATGCGATTGTCTCCTCTATGGCGATAGGACCGATGGCTTGGCGATTGCCGCATTCGGCGAGCACGCCGAACAACTCGTCCGCCCGGTGCCGGCAAGTGTGTCGCCTACCGATGGTTTCGAGGCCGGATTTCACCAGAGAGGCAGCTAGGTCAGCATCGTCCAGCACGGCGCGAAGATGACGGCACATCTCGGATCCGTCGCGCGCGAAAAGAAAGTCGATGCCTGGCCTGAAGAGTTGCTCGACATCGGTCCAAGGCGCCGAAACGAGCGGGATGCCGCAGGCGAGCGCCTCGAACATGCGGATCGTCGGGATTCCGGGCAGGCTCTCCCGATAAGGACGCCGCGGGATGTGGACGGTAACGCGGTGGACCGCGAATGCCTTGGGCACGTCGGCATTGGCAATCCAGCCTTCGTAATCGAGGCCGGCGGCGGCAAGATCGGCAAGCGCTTCGCGTGGATAGCGCACGCCATGAACAGTGCCGCTCAGCCCAAGTTCTTCCACTGGATCGATCAGGAATTCCTTGATTTCGGCACTGCGCTCGTCGTCGCCCCAGTTGCCGATCCAGATCACGCCGGATGTAGGATCGATCTCCGGGTGCGGCTTGAACAGTCGCTCATCCGCCGCCTCGTGCCAGGTGAAAGCACGTTTGCCCCAGCCGGCGCGCAGATAGCTTTCCCGCAACGCTTCGCCGAAGGCGAGCACGCCGTCATAATGCTCCAGCCGCAGAGCCGAGATTGCCTGCGTCGCCGAGACGGCGCGATGGTGGGTGTCATGGAACAGAAGCGTGAAACCGCCTCCGTTCGCCTTTGCCCTGCCGATGCGCGCGACAAGGTTCGGGTCAGTCCATTCGTGGACGATCACCACATCGGCGTCGGCAACCCAGCCTTCGTGATCGAAGGAGGCGTCGTAGATCACCGGCATCAGCTCCGGAAAGTCCTTTCTGAAACGCTCGACCGCGAAGGGTCCTTTCTCTGCCAGCAGGTTCGAACGGCTCCAGCCATCTGCCGGCTCCAGCGCGATCGCCTGGTGCCCACGTGCAACGAGCTCCCGCATGATGCCGCGCAGGAAATGTGCGTTGCCGTGGTTCCAGTCGGAAACGACCGAATGGGTATAGAACAGGAACCGCATCGTCAGCGTTCCGCAACGGCCAGGGCGGCCCGATCATAGATGTCGTGCATGGCCGCCGCTTGCCTTGCCGGTGAAAACTTGCGCGCTCGGCGTGCGGCGGCTTCGCCGAGACGGCGCCTATACTGGGCGTCGCCAGAGAGACAATCGACACATCTGGCGAGATCGCGTGGATCATGGACGTCGTAGAACATAGCCGCGCCGTTCCACAATTCGCGATAGGTCGTGATGTCGGCAAGCACCAAAGGTGTTGCGGATGTGGCTGCCTCCAGCACGGCAAGGCCGAAGGGCTCGTAGACGGACGGCGATACGAAGATGCCGGCCCGCGCCATCAACAGACGCACCTCATCGTAGCAGACAGAACCCAGAGGGACGACGTTGCTGAAATCGGCGCGTTGCCCATCGACACCCTGCAGCGGCCCGGCAGCGAAGACCGGCCATTTCGTCAACGATGCTGCCTGGTCCAGCGTAACTGCATTCTTTCCTTCATCCCACCAGCGCGCGGCGGCGAGAACCACTGCTTCCCGCCTCTCGGCCTTTGGACCCGGCTGCGTGCCGTTGCTGACAACGCTCAGGCGAGCGATCGGCCCGTAGCAGGCCTCGAGCATGTCGGCATGGCTGCGGCTGGGCGCGATTACCGCATTTGCCCAATTGAAACCGCGTCTGTTGCGGTCCTTCTGCCAGCCCCATTCGCCGTCCACAGCCTGTCCCCTGACGGCGTGGAGCCACGTCACAACGCATGAATGCGAGACCGCCACGACCGGGCACGGCACATCAAGTCCCACGGCCTGAGTCGGCGCATTGAGATGGACGAGGTCGATCGCGTAATCACGAACAAGTGCGCGCAGTTCCTGCGGCAATCTTTCCAGATCGCCCTCATTGCGGGTCATCCAGTCCGGCGGTGTCTTGAGCCACGCCAAGGCCGCGAAAGCCTCTGCCTCCTTCGCCTGTTCCTCGGACGGTTCCGGGCCTAACCCGGCGAGCACGATGCTGGCGCCGCCGTGAGCCAGTTCCCGCGCCAGATCCAGCGCGTAGCGCCAGACGCCGCCGACGGCATCGACGGTCATCAGGATTCGCCGCGAGCGCCGGATCAGTGACTGCAACATGTCGCCTCCAACTCGGCCAGCGCACGCGGACGCTTCTCCTGGATGTCGCTGAACGTCCGGAACGAGGCCAAATAATGCTCGTGGGCGCGCTCCCAGGCGAGATCGTCGGGCTCGCCCCAAAGCTCGCGATAGCTGGGCGAACTGGGGTAGGGATAGAGCGGCACCGGTTCGTTGGCCCACACACCGCGGTCGATGAGGTGCTTGCGCCAATGGTCGACCAGAGCGGGATCGTCCTCGACCACCCCGATCAGATTGGCCTGGACGAACGGGACGTGACGTCGTGCATTGACCAGCAGCGCGGCCAGTTCCTCGGTGCCCAGCCGGCAACGCTTTGCCAGCATGGCCCGGCCTTCCACGGTCAGGCTTTCAAGGCCGGCTTCGATCGAAACGCAGCCGGCGGCACCCAGCAATTCCAGGAGCTCCGGTTTCCAAAGGTCGATGCGGGTCTGCACGCCGAACTTGACGTCGCGATCGACCAGTGCCTCCAGAAGCGCCTTCTGTGGCAGGAAGATCTCGTCGATAAAATAGATGTAGCCGACGCCTTGCCCGATCAGCTGATCGATTTCCGCGATGATCGCATCATGGTTCCTGCGGCGGTAGGCGTCGCGGAAATCGATCTTGGCGCAGAAGCTGCAATTGTAGGGGCAGCCGCGAGACGCCTCGACCTCCGCTCCGAAACCCACCTGATCGTCGTCGAACCGGTGGTGATGGTGCGAATGCGCGGCAATCCAATCGGATGGCCAGCTGAGGGGCGGATGATCGACAAACGAACTGGCGTGGACGCCGCCATTGGCGACAAGTTTTCCCTCGTAGAAATGAGCGGTGTGGGGCACGGCTCCCCAATCGTCACGGCGGGCGAGTTCGGCGACGACCTCTTCGCATTCGCCGCGCACGACGACATCGACGCCCAGCTTGCGCAGTGTCGGCGCAGGCGTCGCCGAGCCGTGCGGTCCGACAGCCACTGTGCGGCCGCCGCGCCCGGCGAGGCGGTTGAGGAAGTCGGCAGGCACGCGCAGCTCGGGCGGCGCGCAGCGCCAGAACAGATAGGTCGGCGCCGTGCTGACGACGGTCATGGCTGGTGAGAAAGCGGCGACGCGATCGGCAAGTGCTGTGTTGTCCAGCTTCTGGATTTGCCCGTCCAGCATCAGCACCTGATGGCCGTCGGCCTCCAGCAAAGCTTTCGAGTAGCCCAGTTCCAGCGGCAAATGCGGCTGGCGGCAGCCGAAATAGATGCTGTCCTCGTAGGTCCAGAACGGATTGACCAGGGCGACTTTCATGCCACGTACCTCGCTGGTTCAGCCTCGAGGCGATGACGATGGAGCCAATCGGCGAGATCGCGGACGCCGTCGCGCCAGGAGACATGCGCTTTCCAGCCGAGCGTCGCTTCTATCTTGCGGGTGTCGGCGACAAAGAAAGGTTGGTCGCCGGTGCGTTCCCGGTCGTAGCGAATCGAGAGCTTTCGACCGGCCAGCTCGCCGATCTCCTCGAGCAGCATGCGCAGGCTGATGGCGTTGCCCGGTCCGCCGCCGAGATTGAATGCCTGCCCTTTGATGTCCTCGATCCGGGCAAGCACCCCGCGATAGGCCGCAACGGCATCGGAGACGTGAAGGATGTCGCGCACCTGCTTGCCGTTGCCGTAGATCGTGATCGGTCGGCGGGAAAGCGCGCTGAGCAGAAAATGGGCGACCCAGCCCTGGTCCTCCGTGCCGAACTGGCGCGGTCCATAGATGCAGCTCATGCGCAGCACCGCAGTCGGCAGATCGTACGACTTGGCATAATCGAGCACATATTGATCCGCCGCGCCTTTGGAGCAGCCATAGGGCGTGCAGAAATCCAGACCGCAGCTCTCGTCTATGCCGTTGGCGCGGATTGCGGCATCGCAGGGCACGCACCGATCGTCCTCTTCGCGCACGGTGACATCGGGGAGGCCGCCATAGACCTTGTTGGTGCTGGCGAAGATCACAGGGATGCGCTTGCCACTCCGGCGAGCCGCTTCCAGGACGTTGAAGGTTCCGCGAAGATTGATGTCGAAATCTTCGCTTGGCTGAACGAGGCTCGTGGTGACGGCGGTCTGCGCGGCAAGATGGAATATCGCCTTGGAATGCGCCACAAGCGGCGCCAGCACGTCCGCGTCACGGACATCGGCGGTTTCCACGGCAAGTTGATTACCGTGCTTCTGCGCCAGCCACGCCAGATTCTGCTCGACGCCCGGACGGCTGAGATTGTCGATGACCAGCACCGGCACCCCATCCGACAACAGGCTGTCGGCGAGGTTCGAGCCGATGAAGCCGCTGCCGCCGACGATGGTAACCGGCGCTTCAGGAAAACCGTCCGGCCTCATGATACCAGTCCTCGCTCTTCGAGCTCCCGTTTCATGTCAGCCCCGCGGTCGATGGCGACCGTGTTGCGAACCCATGCGACGAACTCGCCGAGTGAATCCTCCAGCCGGTGCTGCGGCTCGAAACCGAGCAGTTCGCGCGCCTTCGAGATGTCGGCGAAGCAATTGCGGATATCGCCGGCACGCGCCTTGCCGAGGATTTCAGGCAGGCGTTCCGGCACACCCATAGCATCGGCGAGCAGCCGAGCGACCTCGCTGATCGCATAGGCCCGTCCACTGCCGATGTTGATAACGTGGCCGCGCGCCTGGCGTTGTTCCAGCGCCAGGCGGAAGGCACGGGCGACGTCGCGCACATGCACGAAGTCGCGCTTCTGCTCGCCATCTTCGAAAATCATCGGCCGCTGGCCGTTGGCGAGGCGTGAAGCGAAATTCGCCAGAACGCCGGTGTACGGGTTTGACAGCGCCTGTCCTGCGCCGAAGACGTTGAACAGGCGCAGCGCCACCGCGTCGACGCCATAGGCTTCCCCAAAGATCAGAACGGCGCGTTCCTGGGCGTATTTCGTCAGTGCGTAGATAGAGGCGAGATCAACCGGCTTTTCCTCGTCCGTCGGCAGCGGCGACAGGGTTTCATCGGCCGCCGACAGCGGATTCCATTGCCCGCTCTTGATGTCGTTCGCCTGCCGGCGTGCATTGTCGACACGGCGACCGCCTGGCGTGGCATAGAGACCCTCGCCGTAGACGCTCATCGACGAAGCGACGACGATCCGCTCGACGGGACGTTTGATCAAAGCTTCAAGCAAAGTGGCGGTGCCGAGGTCGTTCGCGCCGACATAGCGGGCGATCTCGTACATGGACTGCCCGACGCCGACCTCGGCGGCCAGATGGATGACGGCGTCGACGCCTTGGAGCGCCTCGGCGACAGCGTCGCGATCGCGAACGTCGCCTTTGATCAGTTCGGCTCCTGCCGGCAGGCTGATCGCCTCGCCGCTGTGCACCTGTTCCAGCAACGCATCGAGAATGCAGACAGTATAACCATGTTCAACGAGTTCCTGGACGACGTGGCGGCCGATGAAACCGCACCCTCCTGTAACCAGTATGCGTTTCACGACAACTCCTTACGCAGATGGCCTTGGCGCCCCGAACTGTTTGACAAAAGGTTTGTTCCCTCTGCTTCAACAAAGATGGTTTTGGGGAGGCTGCAACCTGAGGTGAACGCATTGCGAACGAGCCTTGGGCCATGCGCTGGAACATTGCAGCTTCTTTGGGGTTAGGGCGCTCATCCGGCCCGTGGGCGGAAGAAGTGGATGGCAGCTGGCGATCGAAGCGGTATCGCGTAGCAAGCCAGACCTGATCATGAGACTCAGACGCCTGCAAAGTCTGTTTAAAAAGGGAGATTTCAATGTCTGAATCGAAGACAACCACCAATCATGACGACATCCGCCAATGGGCCGAAGATCGCGGTGGCCGACCTGCGGTTGTACGAACCAAGGGCGAGGGCGGCATCTTGCGGATCGACTTTGGCGAACCCGAGGAGGAGCTCGAACCCATCGAATGGGACGAGTTCTTCCGGATTTTCGACGAAAACAACCTGGCCTTCCTCTACCAGGACGAAACCGGTGGGGGGAAAACCAGCCGATTTAACAAGTTCGTCGACCGCAACCAGAAAGGCTGAGGCTGCTTTAGTCGGCGGAGTCGGGCAGCTTGTAAAGCGCCTCACATTCTGACAGAGAACTTTACTCTAGCTTCCTGTTTGCACGACTTTTTTCGGAGTTTGAAAAACCAACCGGTCTTTCCAAACATTCAGACCTGGAAAGGAACCATAGTTAACGCTCGGCGGTTGCGGAACGGTCGCAGCATCAGTGCAACAGGCTCGGCCCACCAGATTTGGCAATGTTTCGCATGATGCCGTTCAGCCAATCTTCGGTCGACACGCCGGCCCGCCTCCTGTCAATCTCGCCGATGGCGCGCTCCAGCGTTCGTTCGACGAGCCGGTCGGAAGCACCGACGTCGCCGAGAAGCAGACGCGCCGCGAGCCTGAGCTTGGGCAGAAGTGAAAAGACATTGTCGGACAAGTTCACGCGAGGGCCACCAGCCAAGCCCAATCTTTCCGGAGGAAACAAGGCATCGAAGATGGCGTCGCTATCCGACGATTTTCGAAGACTGCTAGCGTGGCGCAGACGTTCGGGAATGACGATGTCCTCGTCACCGCTGAAAAACACGAAGGGAACGCCGCGGCGCATCAGTTCGTCTGCGATCGGAAACACCCGCCGGCCGTTCAGGTTGACGTCGAGGATCGCGGCCTCAGCCACCTCGGTATGCATAGACGCGTGTTCGACTGTAGCTGCCGGTCCGAGGACGACCGCGCCCATATTACCAAAATACCTCGCAAGATCCCCGGCCAATACCCAGTCATCCTCGACGATCAGGATGTGCACCCCTCTCAGATCGCGCACCTCATCGTCCTCTCTTCGAGCGAAATTTCCAATCCCCCGCATGGGCTTGTTCAGAATGTTCTCGCAAGGCTTCCTGCAATCGTTTCGCCAGAACGAGCATGCGGGGCGGAATGGATTCGTTTCCCGGCAAGCCCAGATAATCCGAGGAGTGCAACAACGCTCGTTTTGTCAGCTTTAGGTCAGGTGTGCGTTTTGTCATTGGAGTTCCACAATGGTCCGACGTTAACGCCGTCTGCACGGACTTGTTCCGGCCCTCTTGCACGTTATATGCTGGATGTTGCGTTCAGCCCAGTCGTGGGTTTTGGGTCGATTTGGCGGCCTGTCGTCTAGGCTGTTCAACCGAGGGCTTGCGGTGACATCCCAGATGAAGAGATTTCCCATTGTGGGCGTCGGCGCGTCAGCCGGCGGCATCCCTGCAATGGAGGGTCTGTTCAAAGGCATCACCGGCCAGCCCGGCATGGCGTTCGTCATCGTGACCCATCTCAGTCCCGGGCGCGAAAGCCTGCTTCACGAGGTCGTCAGACGTTACACGCAAATGCCGGTTGTCGTCGTCGAGGACGCCACCACTGTCCTGTCTGACCACGTCTATGTGATGCCGCAAAACGTCGTTCTCACGATTGAGAAGGGAGTGCTGCACCTGCGGCAATCCAACGTGCTCAGCCGCGAGCGTAAACCGATCGATATCTTCTTTAGCGCGCTGGCCGAGGATCAGGGCGAATACGCGGTGGGGGTCATCTTGTCGGGCGGCGATTCCGACGGCACGCTGGGCGCGAAGGCAATCAAGGAGCGTGGCGGCCTGACGGTCGCCCAGGCCCCCGACGGCTACGGTCCGCGCAACCCCGATATGCCGAAGAGTGCGATATCCAGCGGGCTGATCGATATTGCGGCGCCCGCGGAGGAAATCGGTGGGAAGCTCGAGGGATTCGCCCGCAGCTTCGATCTGCTGAACGGGGTTGCCGAGGACGGCCGCCAAGAGACAGCAGACATGGGTCGGATTCGCGATGAGATCTACGGCATTCTGCAGGGCCAGTCCGGCCACGATTTCTCCGGCTACAAGACCAAGACATTCCTGCGTCGCATAAAGCGGCGCATGCAGATCGCACAGCTTGATTCGATTGAAGAGTACGTCGAATGGCTGAAGAAAGACGCTCGCGAGGTGATGCACCTCTTCCGCGATCTTTTGATCAATGTCACCGATTTTTTCCGTGATCCCGATGCGTTCAAGCTGCTCGAGGAGAAGATCATACCGCAGTTGTTCGAGGGCAAGACTGCTAACGACTCTGTCAGGATCTGGGTGCCTGGCTGCGCCACCGGGGAGGAAGTGTTCTCCATCGGCATGCTGTTGCGCGAACACATGGAGACGCTTTCGGTCGTGCCACGGGTCCAGATATTTGCGACTGATATCGATGAGCCCGCACTTGCGGTGGCGCGCGCGGCGCGTTACCCAGCGGCATTGCTGCAAGGGCTCTCGGCAGAACGCAAGCAGCGTTTTTTCAGCAGCGACGGCGAGAGTTACGTGCTTGCCAACGAGGTACGGGAGCTGTGCGTCTTTTCTTCCCACAGCGTCGTTCGCGACCCGCCCTTTTCACGCATGGACATGGTTTCATGCCGCAACCTACTGATCTATTTCGGCTCGGACATCCAGAACCGGGTCATTCCGATCTTCCATTACGCGCTGAAGCCGGGTGGTTATCTTTTCCTCGGCACGTCCGAAAGCGTCGGCCAGCACGACGTCCTCTTCGCCACCGTCGACAAGAAGAAGCGCATTTTTCAGGCGCGCGAACACGCCTCGCCACACATAAGACTGCCGATGCTGATCGGCGAAGGCCGTTCGGGTGCCTTCCTGGCCGCGGAGCCGAGGAAGGGGACCGCCAGCTACCCGCTTCGGCAGACGGTCGAGGCACACGTGCTGGAGCGTTTCGCGCCGCCGCATGTTGTGGTGAATGGCGATGGTGACGTCGTCTACTATTCGGCGCGGACCGGCCGATATCTCGAAGCGCCGCAAGGCATTCCGAGCCGGCAAGTGCTGACTTTGGCCCGCGCCGGGCTAAGGCTCGACTTGCGCGCCGCGTTGCGGGAAGCCACCACGACGCGCCGCACCGTCGTGCGGGAGAATGTCGTCGTCGACGAGGACGACGAACAGGCCCAGTCGATCAAACTCACTGTCGAGCCCTTGGCGGAACGCGGCAAGGGCGAACGGTTTTATCTTGTCCTGTTCGAACCGTCAGGGCCGCTGCAGGCGCGGTCCGATGTGGAACGCGAAAATCGCGATGGCGAAGGCGCTGCTGATCTCGAGCGGGAGCTGCGCGAAACCCGGGAGCGACTGCAGTCGACGATCGAGGAGTACGAAACGGCGCTGGAAGAGCTGAAATCGTCGAACGAGGAACTTGTCTCCGTCAATGAGGAGGCGCAGTCGACCAATGAGGAGCTTGAGGCCTCGAAGGAGGAGATGCAGTCGCTCAACGAGGAACTCAACACAATTAATTCGGAGCTGACCAACAAGATAGAAGAACTCGACCGCGCCAACAGCGATTTGCGGAATCTGTTCGAAAGCACGCAGATCGCAACCATTTTTCTCGACCGCAATCTTGTGGTGCGGACCTTTACTCCGGCGGCCTCGTCTTTCTTCAGCCTGCGGCCATCCGACGTCGGCCGGCCGCTGACCGAGCTTTCGAGCCAACTCGACTATCCCGAGCTGAAACAGCACATCGATGCCGTGTTCGAAACCGGGGAGACCCTGAACCATCATCTGGCGCGCGACGACCAGGGCCGGTTTTATATGGTTCGCATCAATCCGTATCGCGACAATGACAACAGGATCCAGGGCGTCGTGGTCACGCTGGTCGATGTCACCACATTGGCCGAGACGGAAGAGCAAAACCGGGTGCTCATTTCGGAGCTGAACCACCGCGTCAAGAACATGCTGGCGGTAGTCGTCAGCATCGCCAACCGCACCCGTGAAAGTTCGGAATCGAAGGAAGAGTTCGCCGAAGCGCTGATCGGTCGCCTACACGCCATGTCGCGGGCTTACGGTCTGCTGTCGAAGGAACGCTGGAAAGAAGCTTCGATCAACGAACTGCTGCGTCAGGAGCTCGAACCTTTCAGCATTGACCGGTTCGAACTTGACGGCGCTGAGATGAAGCTTAGCCCGCAACAGGGCCTTTCCCTCAGCATGGCCATTCATGAACTGGCGACCAACGCCGCCAAATATGGCGCGCTGTCGAAGCCGCAAGGCAGGGTGGCGCTGAAGTGGTCGGCAGACGGCGACGTTTTCAGGCTTGCCTGGCGCGAGAGAGGCGGGCCGCCGGTCAGAAAGCCCGAAATCAACGGCTTCGGGCTTTCGCTGTTGCAGGGCGAGATCGGCTACCGGCTGGGCGGAAACGTCGAGACCGCCTTCAATCGGGATGGTCTTGAGGTCCAGGTCACAGTTCCGATGATGCGCAAGGAGACGCCGTGAGCGACCCGCTGCGCGTTCTGGTGGTCGAGGATGAATGGCTCATAGCCGAGGACATCGCTGCTTGTCTGCGCGCTTCGGGACATCAGGTGATCGGCCCAGCCCCTTCGGTGGCGGCGGGCCTTGGCCTTATCGGCGAAAATCACGTCGACGTGGCGCTGATGGATATTCAACTGCATGGCGAAACGAGCCTGGCGATCGCAGAAGAATTGCAAGCCCGCCACATTCCGTTCGCGTGTCTGACCGGATTTGGGCCGCGCGATGTTCCATCCGCCTTCGCCAACTTCAAATTTGTTCGCAAGCCGGCAGATCAGGCTGCCATTCTGAGTGCATTGGCTGAATTGGTCCGGGCGTCCTAGCTCGGTTCAACAGCCTGGTCGTGGATCGGCGCCTCGGCTTGTTCCGTCATTCGCCCAAAAAGGCGTGCGGTCCAGGACAATGTGCTACCTCAATCCCCGGTGGGACCGTTTGATCGAAAACGAACGCCGGCACTCGTTAATCGCTCGATGGGAACCATTTTCACTACTCGCTGTTCGGCTCCCAGAAGGAGCCGGACATGGAGCGACGTAACGCTGTACTTTCGCTGGTGATAGCAGCAATCATTATCATCGGCTTTCTCATTGGCTTTTTGTATGCCGATATGGGCTGGCGCACCTCGCCATTCAAAAGAGCGCCTGAGCAAAACCAAGGTGGGAACGCCCCGGCCGACACCTCGCCTGCCGCGGGCATCAAGAAGAACCCCAAAGAGAATACCGAGATGCCGGATCAGCAATAACGGCGATCCTTCGGGCATACAAACCGGGGAACCCATTGGCGACAAGCTGGATAGCCTCACCCAACGCCGGGAACCAATCGCTGGATCGGTTTTGCTGGTGATGTCAGACTTGCGTAGGCCGCTGGTTCCTGGCTGCCAACTCAGCGACCTCTTCGTCCGTCACGGAAATCTTCCCTGCGAGTATAAGCCACTTCTGACATTTGCGTATGGAACCACGCCGTGCTCAGGCTGCAGGGATGATAACCGGCCGACCCAATTGCTTCTCACCGATGCATCTTGATTGGCTCTCGCTGCGAGCCACTCCGCCCGCTCCCGTGTCAAGCCGATAAGGCAAGTGCCAGCGAAGTCCGCAGGCACATCCACAGTTGTATCGAACACGGCCCATGTGTTGGTCGGTTCCTGAACGGGCAAAAACCTCATAACAGCACCTGCTAATATACGGTACGAACTTACTGACGGAGCATTGTTCCGGCATCAACCAAACGAAGGAGAGTTTTTCGTTTTGACACGTGCGGCGCGTTGAGCCTCGGGCGGGCAAATTGGTCCAAGCGGCAGCGCTTTTGCGCGTCAGCTATCCGCCTTCGTGCTTCATCTTGCGGATAGTCGGCCTCAGCGTATCCCCCAAGGAACTGTCAGCTGGCTTGGGAGCGCTGCTCGGAACCAGGAAGCCACCCTTTAGCAACTCCAGGGCGTCGAGTGCCTCGTCATCCAGCAAATTTGTCAGAGCCACCCCATCTGCGAAGACAACCCTATCGTCGTCTATATCGTAGACCTCCCAAAGCCCTTGCTTATTTCTTCGAATGGCGTGCCGATGCTCCATAAGAAGACGCTAATTGAGTCTCGGAAATGGTGGGTAGAGAAAATCAGGGGTAGACCGATATTAGTAGTGGAAAACTCGGGGCGCTCTCTGACGCGTGGCGCGTGTACGGAGGTCAAGAGTGCAGGGCGGCGGTCGGGCCTGGCAGGCGGCAGCGGACGTTCGTCGCTGGGACGAAACATAGGTGCGCCAGCACGAGCTGTATTTTGTCGGGTGCATCGCAGACCACAACCGAGCTGCAACTTGCTACGATCAGAATGCCGGCCGCGCGTGGTCCGAGGGGATCAAGCAGCGAGGTCGAGAAACCGTCTGACAATCATTGCGGACACTCGGCCTCTGATGTAATTTAGGGTCTGATCAAGTGAGGAATATACCGCTGTCGCGACGGCTTTTCTCTCTTTTCTGTCTCGGCAGATAGCATGCTCTCTAACGGACCTTGGCACTGCAAGCTGCGTTCTTGTGGTCGCTAGGTAACAGCGGTTAAGGGATTTGCCATGCTCCGACGTTGCGGATTCGTTGCGGCCTTGATGCTCGCAAGCGTCACGACTTTCGAGGCTGCTGCAGTCGAACGAAGGGTCGCCTTTGTAATCGGCAACTCCGATTACAAAGAAATCTCGGCCCTCAAGAACCCGGCCAAAGATGTGGTGGACGTATCCAACACGTTTCGAGCGGCTGGTTTTGACGTTTTTGTCGCGAGCAATCTTACAAAGCTGCAGTTTGAAGGCCAGTTCCGCAACTATCTTGCCGCTGTGGACGGGGCGGATGTAGCTGTCGTCTACTATTCCGGTCACGGCTTTCAGATCGGCGGCGAAAATTTCCTGATCCCTGTCGATGCCTCGTTGAAAGATGCGGCGGACGTCGAGGTCCAGGCAATCAAGCTGAACGATGTGCTTCAGCAGATGCGTTCGAAATCGAAGATCCAGGTGATCATCCTCGATGCTTGCCGCAACAATCCTTTCCCTCGCAAGGATTATTGGCTCAGGGACCAGCTTCTTTCCGCCAGCGGCACGGGCCTTGCGGAAGTAAGAAGCTCGCTGAACACACTGATTGCTTTCGCCACCGAACCCGGCGCGGTTGCCTATGACGGCGCCGGCGACCTCAGCCCATTTTCATTCGCATTTTCTCGCCGCGCCTTGGCCCCGAACCAGGAGATCCGCACGGTCATGGCGGCCGTGCGCCGGGATGTGGTTGAGGCTACTAAGGGCCTGCAGGTTCCCTGGGAGAACTCTTCGCTGATCGATGAAGTCGTTCTGATGCGTCGCAGCAGCCGCCCCTCTCTACCGCCCGTGTTGGAGAAAATCGTGTTGTCCGGGGTCGGGCCTGTCGATCTGAACCTCCCGGAACCGGTGGAGGTCGACGGCGGATCAATCACCGTCAGCATCGAAAGACCGCCCGCACTGGGACGTCTCATGCTGAACGGCAAGGTTGTCCAGGCGGGGGATCTGATACAGGGCAAGGATCTGCCGCGTTTGCAAATGGATGTCCCGAAGGGAACTGGCGAGCCAGAAGAGATGGATATGCTGGCCTACGCCGCACGCGACAATTGGGGCGGCGAAGCCAGGGGCATGCTGGTGTTCCGGGTCAAGAGCGGCGAAGGAACCCAGGGCGAACAGGTGATGGCATCGCTCGAAGCCGAGCAGAAGCAGCAGGTGCTGCAGCGCGGCATTCATGTCACCGGTGCGGCCGAGGCGATCGAGAACCGGGAGGTCGACGTTCCGGTCGGCATCGGCGCGGTTGCCCTGAACCTGGATCTCCCGACAGACGATGCGGCGGTCAGCCTGAAAGTCACGAACTATCCGGCAACGGGAACGCTGTCCCTGCCGGATCGGACCCTGTCGCCCGAATCGAGCTTGACGGTCGGTGAAGTCGAGGGGCTGCGCTATGAGCCCCAGATCGGAGCCAGCGCACCGGTCGAGATCGCCTTCGAAATTCGGGCGGACAGTGGAATATCCAAACCCGCCAAAATGAAGCTCTCGCCAAGCGTCGATCCTTGCGACTTGGCTGCCGGCGAACCTCTTGACCTTCAAGGGGTCGTTCCCGGCCTGCTGCCAAATGAAATCGGCGCCGACGCGGTGAAGCTCTGCGAGGCTGCGGTGAAGGCATATCCCGATGTCGCCCGCTTCCGCTACGAACTGGGTCGCGCGCTGCTTGCGGCCGGCAAGGTGGACCAGGCCAGGAAAGCCATACAACAGGCCGCCGATGGGGGACACGTGCGCGCAGTGTTCGAACTCGGCTACCTCTACGCGACCGGAACAGGCGTGGCTGTCGACCGCAAGCAAGCCAACACCTTCTACGCGGCTGCGGCCGACAAGGGCGATCCTTACGGGATGACGTCGTGGGGCCGAGCCTTGTTCCATGGCTCCGGCGTCGAGCGCGATACGGCCAAGGGGCTGGACCTGCTGCTCAAGGCGGCGGCGATGGGTCACACATATGCCATGAACGATCTCGGCGCGATCTTCACCGAAGGCCGCAACGGTGTGACCGCAGATCAGGCCCGTGCCGTTGCCTTCCTGGAGGCTGGCGTCGAGCGGCAGGACATGTATTCGATGAACCTGCTTGGCCGGAACTATCTGTCCGGCGCGGGCGTCGAAAAAGATCCGAAAACGGCGCTGGCCCTGTTTCAGAAAGCCACCGAACTCGGCCAGCCCTACGCTCCAAGCAACCTAGCGCGCATGTACCGCGACGGCGTGGGCGTGGAGCGCAACCCGGCGGAAGCGCAAAGACTGTTCGAGATGGCGACCATGCGGGGCGATGAGTATGGTGCATTCGATCGCGCGGTTCTCGAAATGGAAAAGGGCGAAAAGGCCGACCAGGCCACCGCCGTCCGCTTTCTTGCATTTGCGGCCGCGCTGGATTTTCGCAACCAACTGCCAGAGGCCCGGACGAACCTCGCAAATTTCGGCACGAAGGTGAAAACGACGGCGTTGAAGCAGCTGCGCCGGGAACTCAAATCGAAGTTTCCTGCGTCCGGTTCGCTGGACGACCAACTGGTCGGCGCGGCCAGGCGGGTCTGGGAAGAAGCCAACCCGCGTCGGGACGTGTTTTAATCAATCAGGAGGCAAATGGTGCGCAGGACCTTCAAGCACGCAATCGTCGGAACAGCCCTGTCCGGCATCCTGGTGGGGCTCACAGGCTGCACGTCCTTGATGCCACCCGAACCAACGCCGCTGGTGGAGACGTCACCGCCGAGGGTCGTTCGCAGGACACCTGTAGAGCAGAAGGTCGTCAAGGCCGCTCCCAAACGGGTGGTGACGAAAAAAGTGATCAAGCCGGTTGAGGTAGAGCCTGTTGCCGCACCTCCTGTGATCGTTCCTCCTCTGCGAGGCGGAGGCGGAGGCGGAGGCGGAGGCGGCGGCTGGGGATAAGCCAACTTCCGTTTCGCTTTCACGAAAGCTCGCGCAACATCACGGGGCGGATCGGAGGATGCCGCACCATGTCGTT
This sequence comes from Mesorhizobium sp. M1322, assembly GCF_040318085.1. NCBI lineage: Bacteria > Pseudomonadati > Pseudomonadota > Alphaproteobacteria > Hyphomicrobiales > Phyllobacteriaceae > Mesorhizobium > Mesorhizobium sp. M1322. The sequence goes on along the minus strand of NZ_JAMYLP010000010.1, from coordinate 48,346 downwards.
CTCGACCGCACCGCGAAGATCTAGGGATGACGTATAACGTTGATACACTGCCTGGCTTCGAAAGACCCTATTTTTTTCCGACCATCCTATAGACTTCGGCGATTCCGCAATCGACGGAAGAGCGATCAAAGGCAAGCCACGCTTCAGTCCGGTGGAAGGGCTCGACAAGGCAATATGGGACAGGCACTGCGATGGCTGCCATGAATGGAAGGAGGCTCGGTTGTGCGAACAGGACGTTTCGCCACCGACGATGTCTCGGTGCTGCGGCTGCAACATCCGCTGGGGACACGTTTCAGGGTGGCGCTGGCCAAATGGGTCCAAGACGGCCGCAAGTAAGGCAAGCAATCAGAATCCGCACTGCGCTCTAATTTGCATCCGCTGATTGGCGCAGCGCCTCGATCTCCGCCATCTGAATGCCCATTTCGACAAACGCGGAAAGAACTGAAAAGCGGTCCTCCAGTGCAACACGAGCCAGTCCGGCCAGAACCCCCGCACTCACAGCATGGGCGGCAGGCATTGGCTGCAAGGTCGTAACCGCTGACGCGTCCATAGCCGAACCATTGCCATGCCATCCTGCAGCCAGGGCAATCCAGGCGGCAGGCGTTGTTGGCGGCATTCCTGCCGCAGCCTTGCTCACTTCTGGGCGATGGTGAGGGCTATCCGGTTCGCTGACCCAGTCACGAACAAGCGCGAGCAATTCCTGATCCGTGCGATCGAGCAGAACGGTGAGGTGGCTCAGGCACTCATGGGCCCACCACACCGCAGCCCGCTCGGGAAGCAGATAGGCACAGAACGTAATCGCCTCCTCAGGCACCCGCCCGGCAAGGAGCGCGCGGCAAAATTCGATTGAAGGCTGTTCGGTCGGAAGTGCCACCATGTCCCTGGAAACAGCGGGGCAGGCCATGAAAAGATCCCGTGCCGTTTTGAATCGAAGCTCGTTGGCCATGGCGCCACGCTTTCACTAGGGAACAATCGACATTGAAGCCCTGGACAGGGTGAGGTCAAGTCTCAGTCACGGCAACATGGAACTGCCTTCACCACTCGTATGCTTGACGTTTATTGACAGACAATCGATTCGGAATTTGGTATTGTCCGCAGTCGATGAAATCGGATGCTCAAACGGGAGTAACCGTCATGCAGTTGGGCAGTTTAGCCTTCGTGTTTACGGTCGCGGTTTTTTCGACCCACGCTTTTGCTGATCCGCTTCAGAAATCAGAAGACATCGTGAAGTTTTTTGACAGGGCGAGCGAGTTCGGCCCGGCACGTGGAATTTGCGTCGGCACCGAAGAGGAGTGCAACAGCAAGAATAAAGCAGCGCCGGCCGAAAAACCCAGCCTCGACATGCTGATCAACTTCGGCCTGGATTCTGCGGAACTCGATGCGACTGCCCGCGCTGAACTGGACGAGTTCGCCAAGGCACTGAAGGACAGCCGGCTGAGCACTCTGAACTTCGTTGTTGAGGGTCATACAGATGCGACCGGCTCGGCTGATTACAACGAGGGACTGTCGGAACGAAGAGCCAGATCGGTAACAACCTTCCTGACCTCTAACGGCATCGATCCTGCCCGCATCAAAGCGACAGGCTTGGGCGAAGCGAGTCCGCGCAACCCCAACCCATTCGATCCGGTAAACCGCCGGGTGGAAATGCGGATAAGGACTGAGTAGCTGGAGCGGGTGCGCTAGGCTAAGACCCCGCGCGTCCTTTTCGACGCGAACCGAAGGTCAGCGTAGCAAACCCGATCCGATTTCCGGGCCATGCGCCGGCTCAAAGCGCGTTCTGAACGGAACTCACCATAGCCGTGATCGCCTGCTTGTATTTTTCGAACTCGGGCGATGTCTGCCGGACTTCCGTCGTTGTCGTTGTCCGTTGGCTCACTTCAACCATCGCCGGGCTCAGCTTCCGCCCCATTTTCCTTTCGGCCCAACTGACGACATAGCTGGCGGATTTGCCAGTGAGAAACGGGTTGGCTTGAATGACGGCCGACCCGAGCACGGCGCTCAATTGCGCCGAACCCGGCGACGACAACACTTGATGGGCGCCTTCCATTCCCAGGAAATGACAGAGATAAAGCCGGCCGGCTGTGATCTGGTGGCCGCGCGCCCGAAGATAGGCTTCGCCTTCGCGCGCCAGGTTGCTGACCATCTCGCGCGAGATGGTGGCGTCATAACGCAGAGCGAGCAGGTCGGCGGTTGATAATGTCCGCGCAAGTTCGGGGCGATAGGTGTTCATCATCCTGATCCAGGTCTTCGTTATGAACTGACCGGCGCCGGTCGCCGAAGAAAGTGGGTTCTTGGCGCGGGCTTTGCCGCCACTTTCGACTTGAACGATACGGTCGGTCAGCGTTTCGACAGCGGAAGCGTCCGTCGCGATTGCCGTAACCGTGCCCAGCGGATCGATCGCCTGCCCATTGCGATAGAGTTCGAAATGCAGGTGCGGCCCAGTTGAAAGACCGGTGGTGCCGATATAGCCAATGATATCGCCTGCCTTCACCTTCGCGCCGACACCGGCCTTGTCCGCGAATTTCTGCATATGCGCATAGCGCGTCTCGCTGCCGTCCCCGTGCGAAATCTTCACCAGATTGCCGTAACCACTTCCATCACCCTGAAAGACGATTTCGCCGTCGAAGGCGGCGGCTATCGGTGTGCCCAGAGGCGCCGCCCAATCCACGCCCTTGTGGATACGAACGGTTCCGAGGATTGGGTGCTTGCGTGGCCCGAAAGTGGAGGTCATGACTCCGTTGACCGGGGTGACCATGCCGTTGGCGACTGTCAGCGAGCGAACCTGATCGTCGCCGCTAACGCATGCAAACTGGCCGTCGGTCTGCTGAAACACGAAACAGTCGAGGCTTTTTTCGCTACCCTGGACGCCAACATACAGCACCCGCCCGGCCGTCTCTTCCTTGCCACGAGGCCTTTGCGAATAGATCAGGACCAGACGTTGGTCTTCGCTGGCGAAGGCATCCAGATCCTGTCCTCTCGAGAGATACATGATCGCTTCTCCGATCACGCCGGTCGGGACTTTGTTGCGTGCTGCTGTCGAGTAGATTGCGTCGAGCAGCCGGTATTGCCTTTTGTGCGTGCCTTGAGCCTGCGCACCTGAGTAGTTGAACAGATCTTCGCGGACCCAGGGGTCCACACCAGACACAAACACACCCGCGGCGTTGCGCGTCAGCGTGCCGACAAATACGTTCTTGGCGTAGATCGAAACCTGCATAAGGGACATGGTTGTCGTCTCGCGAGTCGGCCTGAAACCGCGCATGGCGACGACATAACCTGGCTCAAGGCTTTCCCGATTGAAAAGCGCCTTCAGGGCTTCGCCTGCCAGCTTGGCATCCTCGGCAGAGAAATGCGCATCCAGGGCAACGCTGTCCAAGCTACGGTCGTTGAGAATCTTTACGAACGTGTCCTCGGTAGCCTCGTATCGTTGATATTCGCTGATGACATTTGCAACTGTTGTGTTGTCTTCGATCTGGGTTTTCCGGAACGCGGGAAGGGCTGCCTCGCCTGCATCGATTGTTTCGCCCCAACCTGCTTCGGCATCATCGGCCTCCACCTGCGGGTCCGAAGCAACCGGAGCCTCGTTTAGAACGGGCGGTGGCTGGATATCGTTTTGCAGATCGTTGGATGGCGCCGGCGCGGTCTGTCGCTGTGCCTGGAAGAATGCGAAATCTTCTTGCGTGGACGGTATCGTTGTCATGAACTTTTCGCTGGCGCTAAGCATCACGTCAGACAGGATTTCGATCTGGGGAGAAATTCCAGCCTGATCGAGTTCTGCCGGGCGCGGGATCACTTGGCTCTTTGTTGCGGCGCCGGTGTCGGGCGCAAGGGTGATCCACATCGGGTCGCCTGCGAGATCGATGATGGCAGGCACATAGACCGATGCGTCGGCTGGTACATCGTCGGTTCCCTCGACCGCGTGCAACTCCTCATCTTCGTCGCCAAACGACCAATAGTCCGCGGTGAGATAGAAGCCGGCAGCGATCGACAACAGGACAACCACAGCAAGACCGGCAAGGAGTCTGCGCCAGAGCCGGCGTCTGCGCAGGGCGGCGCGCGCCTGCTTTTTCAACCTGAAGCTTGTGTCGATACTGTGCGTCACGGATTGCTTCCGGTCAGAAAAAAGGTCCACCGCACCTGTTCAAGCGTATCGACTTCCAGAAATAGTGCGGCGATATGGCCGCGCTGCCAGCATTCATCGATGCCGCGTATCGAGAAACGCCGCCGGTCGATGCACATTTCGGTCGACCCAGTCAGGGTCGCATGGCCAAAAACGTCCGTCGCATAGATGTAAATGTACCGGTTCGTGAGTTCCTCGCGGATGACGTTCACGCACTGATTTGCGCCGATGGTCCACCAGCCGTCGGTCTGGTCCGCATTGTCGACCTTTTGGCCGACAGCGAGATTGACGACGTCGAGCGTCTGATTGCATACGGTGAATTCGGCGCGCGCTTCGTGGGGCGACAGGAGAGCCAGCAATGTCGCGCCCAATATGACCGTAAGTTTGATACGGCCTCTCAGGGCAAGCAGGCCGCGAAGCCAGTTACGCTGATTATTGAGCGGGACAGCGGTCAGGAAGGAAAAACGCGGGCGGCGGCGGTCCATCGGCGTCCATGCTATCCGCCGAGCCGGAAGTACTTTGCCGTCGCGGAGAACTCAGATCGGTTGGCATCGATCTCTTCGAGAATCTTGGGCAACAGCAGCGCGGCTGGTGTCGGCGCGGAGAACGCCGCAGCCTGTATATCCTGTGGACCCGTGATGACCATTATGATCTGCGGCACGACCTTACCGGCGTCGGCTGCGCCGAGATCGATCGGAATGTTGAAGGTGGCCTTGTCGGCTTGCGCCAAGATACGATTGTCGAGGCTGAATGCCATGCCCCTGTGGTCGATCAGCAGCACGCTGGAAATGAGGCCGCCATGCGTCACCAGCGTGCCGCCGATCGGCGAACCGCTCTGCACCGTCGTTCGATCGAGAGCAAGCTGCGGCTTGTCAGCCGGCATCTGGTCCAGAAAGCGCAGAAAGTTGGTGACTTCGCATTGAGCCGGTTCGATCAGGCGGACGCTGATGTCCGGTTCGACATGGAACCTAGCCTGAAAATCGGACAGCATTCGTTCGAACGGCTGGACCTCTGTGCCCAATCCTTCGATTGAGACGGCGGTCTCGGTTGCCGACGTCAACGTCGCATAGAAACAGTCGCCGCCGTTGAAGTCGCGCACCCAGGAGACCCGTTGCGCAGCGTAGTCGGGGGCATTTTTCGGCGCTAGTTCTAGTTCCGGTTTCGGCACGTTCAAGGTGATGGTGGGTCCGTCCGGCTGTTTGCCTGCCGCCGGTTCGTCCTGCTGCCCCTTTGAGCTCGCGTCATCCGTCTGGCCTGCACCGGGTTCGGGCACCTGGGTGGCCTGCTGGCCGGCCGGCTGCTCGGGCCTCTCCATCACGTCGGGCTCGACCGCCGGGGGCGGCGAGACTTTGTCGGCCGGCGGCACCGGCGCGACCTGGACACGCGGCGGAACCGGCTCCGGGGTTTCCTCGGTTGGCGAGAGGACTTCGGCGGGCTGCATCGGCTCCACCCTTTGATCCGCCGCGGCATCTGCCCGATTTTCAGCTGGCGACTGCACCTCGGCTATCGACGGCTCCGGGGTTTCCTCGGTTGGCGAAAGGACTTCTGCAGGCCGTGCCGGCTCCAACTTTTGCGCCGCGGCATCTGCCTGATTTTCAGCTGGAGCCTCGGATGCCGCCGGCTCCGGGGCTTCTTCGGATGCCGCCGGCTCGGGGGTTTGCTCGGTTGGCGAAAGGACTTCGGCGGGCCGTGTCGGCTCCAACTTTTGATCCGCCGCGGTACCTGCCTGACTTTCAGCTGGCGGAGCAGTGGCGTCTGTTTGTGACTGCTCAGGTGGAACTGCCTTTGCCGGCTCATCGCCCGGCGAATTTGGGGCGCTGTCCGTCGGGGCCGGTTTTGATCCTTTTGGCGACAGAAACGATGGATCGCCGGCGGTCGGCGTGGAAGGCGTCATCAAGCCGCCCAGATAAATGCCTGCACCGGACGCGACAGCTAATGTCGCCACGGCAGCGATCGCGATGGATCGGGTCTTGGCGGACTTTCCAGGAACCTTTGGCAAGACCGCTCGAGGCCCGGCAACTGGCGAAGACCTTGGTTCGGACAGAAGCGCCGGCCGGACATGCGGAACGAAGCGCTGTTCACCGGGAGCCGCCGGAGGCTGACTTGGAAGCTTGGGGCCGGCCGCGAGGGTTGCCCGGGTTCGCGGCAAACCCGTCCGGTCGCGCGGTGTGATCGACGTTGGCGGCGTCGTCTCCTCGTCCGTATCGTCACGTGTTACCCTGGCGATGTCCGCCATGCTGATCGGCCGGTCTTGTGGATCCGGCTGCAGCATGGCTTCAACAATTCCACGAAAATCGGCGTCGATGTCGGACAGGTCCGGAACGGCTCGGCGTTTTTCCACGATCTCGAACTGGGAGCCGCCCATGTCGATCGGTTTCCCGCGCAGAGCAGCGGCCAGCACCAACCCCAGGCTGTAGATGTCGGATTGCTCGCTGACGTCGCCGCTGTACAGCCCGAGTTGTTCGGGAGAAACGTAGTTGTACTTTCCCGCGAACTTTCCGCCGATCAGCGTCTCTCCGCCGACGGTCGCCGACCGCGCGATGCCAAAATCGACGATCTTTGCGCGTTCGACCTGGCCTCCTGGCAGGATGATGTTATCCGGAGAGAGGTCGCGGTGTATTGCGCCCGCCTGGTGCACGGCGCTCAGGCCGGAAGCCAGGCGATGGCAGAGCTTGCGCACCTCTTCCGCCGGCATCGGGCCACGTCGCATGATATCGAACAGCGACTGGCCGTCGACGAATTCCATGGCAAGATAGGGGCGACCGATGCCGGGATCGATCGTGAAGACGTGATACCGCACGACCGCGTCGTGCGACAGGTGATTGAGGATCGACGCTTCCTTGCGGAACAGCGACAGGATCGTCTGATCGCGGGCGAACTCGGGCAAAACAATCTTGATCGCGACTTGATCGCCAGTCTGGATGTTGTGGCCACGATAGACTTCGCCCATGCCACCGAATGCGATCCGCTCGTCTAGTTCATAGATGCCGCTGAGTTGCGTGCCTACGGCTGTGTTGGCTACGTTAGGCGATATTCGCGTTTTGTCGTCGGCACTCATCAGCCTCAACCTTCCGCTCTGGCAGGATCAAGACGGGCCCCATTGCGCCCGTCTCCGATCTTCACGAGCACGATCGTGACATTGTCTGTTCCCCCGCGGGCCAGCACCGTTTGTAGCAGGTTTTCGCATGCCGCCTGAGGCGTCGCCGACACCGCCGCCGCCTCGATCTCGGCATCTGTGACATGCGCTGTTAGCCCGTCGGTGCTCAACACGAATATGTCGCCCGGCATGATTTCGCCTTGCTGGAAGTCAATGACGACCTCGTCGCTGACACCGACCGCATGCGTGATAACGTTGCGGCGCGGCCAGGTGAGCGCTTCGGCTGCGCTGATCATGCCCTTGTCGAGAAGTTCCTGAACTTCGGTATGGTCCTTCGAAATTTGGGCGATCGAGGCGTTGCGGATCAGATAGACGCGACTGTCGCCCGCCCACAGGCAGGCATACCGCCCATCCATCGCCAGCAGGGCGGCGACAGTGGAGCCAATGGTTACTCCGCGGGATTCCGATATCCTGCGGATTTCGGCGTTGGCGCGGCTCAGCCTGTCCTCGAAGCGGGCGCGAAGATCCGGTGCAGAGCTTGCAATGCCAATCGTTGCCAGATGATCGACGATACTGGCCGAAGCGACTTCCCCGGCATCATGTCCGCCCATTCCGTCGGCCACCACCCACAGGCCGGTTTCCGGCTCGACCAGATAGCTGTCTTCATTGAGCTCACGGACACAGCCTCTGTGGCTAACGCCGAAGCTTTCAAAGGGAAGGGCGACATTGTTCACTTTGCCACCAAGCGCTTCTCAAGCGTCCTTTGCGAAACCGTCAGGCGCTCGCTCGCGCCAGTTTGCCACAGGCTCGAATATTAAAGTATCGAAATCAACGTCCGCGCCTTTGTTGCCGATGGACAGTGTCGCCGTATTCAAAAGCTCAACGGTCATCTTAAAACGCCTTTGGACAGCTGAACCTGGAAAGCGCAGGAAGAAAGAGAGGATTGGGCTCCGAACTGGTCTGGATCGTATAGGCGACATCGCGTCCGCCGATCACGAAGCGGGCTTCCGTGTTGCCGCCGGTGCTGGTGATATCAGCCTTGTCCAGCAGGCGCTTCAGTGCCCACGGACCGTCGAACTTGATCGCGGACTCACGGCCCGGCATTTCCGGAATGAGGCTCAGGCTCGCGGACGCGGAAGCCATGCCGCTCGGCCAGGTCACCGTGCTTGGCGCGTTGCCCGCCTGGTTGCTTTGGATAATCTGGCCATCGACGTCGAGTTCCGCCGTATCGGCATCGCCATGCAGTGAAAACGGCGTAAAGGTGACGCTGACCGACGGCACCGAACCACCTGAAGGAAAGAAAGCGTTGCGGATTTCCGCGGCCAGCTGGAAGTTTTTCAACGTCGACTTCGACAGGTCGCGCCCAAAACGCGCATCCTGTTTCCAACTCCAGTCCTGGCCGGTCATGTCGATCAGCGATGCGAGATTCTGTGCGAAGAACCGGTCCATCAGTCCGCCTGGAGCGAACAGTTTGGCGAAATCCGCCATCGCAATGTCCTCCACGCCATCGCTGGCGAAAGGATAACGGCCCTCGACCATCTCCTCGCAGATGCGCGTGACCGTCTGGTCGAGCATCTGGTTCAAATTCGTTAGCGAGGTTTCTGCGACGTTGCCGTCAAGCTCGTCGGCGGTCGCGGTGACCATTCGGGCGAGTTGCTTGGGCAGACGCGAGACATTGGCGCGAAGGGTGGATATCTGCAGCTGCAGATTCATGTTGACGCGTTCCGTTTGCGAAGGGACGTCGGCCGCCAATTTCAGGCTTTGATAGATGTCGCGGAAATTCTGGGTCAACGCATCGATTGGGCGGCGTCCGGCGGCACCGTTCACCAAAGCCTGGAATGATCTGAATTGCGCTTCGATGTTCGCCCCAGGATTCTGGTTTGGCGCGCTAGCGGATCCTGTACCGGCCCGGCTTTGCGATTTGCCGCTGGCGATTTGAATGCCGATGCGGGCCAATCCCCTGGCGACATCTGCAGCGTTCTGCGGCTGGTTTTGAAGCATCTCGGCTTCGGCCTCGGAGCCGAAGTTTTTGCCGGAACCAGCTTCTCGCGTCAGAGCTGTTTCGTCGGCGATCGCCGTAAAAAGCTGGTCGATTGGCGAGGTTGGTGACGCGGCGGCGGACAGCGCGATATAGTGCGGCTCGTCCTTCAGCATCGCTTTGAACTTCAGCTTGTCGAGAACGCCGTTCCACGCCGCGGCGAACTCCCTCCCATAGCGCTCGACAAGTTCGGGACCGAGCTTAAGCAACTCCTGGTCGATGCCACCTTGCTCGCCGCCGCCGCCGAGGACCCAATGGTCATCGACAAGCATCTGCGCAATGCGCGAGAGTTGTCCGAGATAGAAGTTGTTGAAGCCGCTATAGGTGTAGATACCGGGAACGCGAAGGCCTGACAGATCGCCACCATCGACACGCTCGAACAACAGCTGCGCTTCTGGGCCGCCTTTCACGGAGACGGAAAAATCGTCCAGCGCAGCCGTATATACCGCCGACTTGACCAAGGCGGAGGCACGGTCGGCAAGGCTCATGCGTCCGAGCGAGCGTTGAGCGGCTTCGACAAGTGGCTGGTTGAGTTCGAAAACCGGATCATAGACGTCGTCCAACGCAAGCATGGCCCGCAGATGCTTTTCGAGTTGCGCCCGTCCCTCGCGGTTGTTTTCGCCCGGATACCGGTTCTGCTCCCAATCCTGCCTCATCCAGGAAACGATCAACTCGTCGTCGACCTTCGGCGCCTTGCCGCCAAGCATCAGATAGATCTTCAGCGGTTCGTAGAGCGCGGCGGGATCAGCCATCTTGGCCTGGATCGTCCGTTCGGCCTGAAGCAGCAGGCGCGAGCGGAACATGCGCTCCAGCGCTTGCCGGTAAGCTGTTTTTGATGCCGAAAGAAGTCTTTCCCGCTGACTGAGGCCGAACGTCGCCTCGATCGGTGTCGGCAAGTCACTGGTGTCGAACCCGGCCGGCAGCTCGCGCAACTGGTCGAGCGGGCCAATGACGTTTTCGAGGTCGACGTCGGCGACCGTCGGCGTTTTGAGTAGCGGGTCCGCCGTCTCGCGATAGCGGCTTAGAGCTTGCGTCGTAGAAGCGATCAGCGACCTGTTGGCCGTAAAGCTCAGGGCCAAGGTGCCCAGAGCCGCGGCAGCGATCAACGCTATTGCGCCAAGGCCACCATATCTGGCGATCGCTGCACGCCTTTCAGCCGATTTGTCATATGAAACCCACCCGGATTCCGCGAAAATGACGTCGGTCAGAAGATCATGCAAAAAGAAGCTTTTGCCAGTGCCGGAAAGATGGGCGCGAGAAGCGCTGCCGAAACTGCGACCGATTGCGCCCAGCACCTGGTCGATCGGCGTACCCTCCTGCGTGCCTGACGAAAAATAGAGTCCACGCAAGCTGACGTTCACCTGGCTGCGGGCCGGATCGAATATGCTGGCGATGAAACTGGCAATACGCCCCTTCAGCGCGCCAAACTGGGCTGGAAAGCCAAAGATGGATATACGTGCGACCGGATCGGTCTCTTCCTGCAGGCGGTCGGCCATCTCCTCCGCCAGGCGTTTTGCCAATGTGTCGAATTCGGCCGGTGCCTCACCGACCATGTTCTTGCTGCGATCGGCGGTCTGGAAAGTCGCGCCCCATACTTTGCGGCGGCGCGGCTCGTCGAAACCGCCAAAATAATCCATGAATCCGGCGACAAGGTCGGCCTTGGTGAAGAGCAGATACACCGGGAACTGGATTTTCAGTGTTTCGTGGATTTCACGCAGACGGCTGCGTATTTCAACGACATGGAGGTCAAGCTGCTGCTCATCGAGGCTGATGAGATCGGCAAGGCTGATGGCCAGAATAATCCCGTTTATCGGTTGCCTGGTGCGGTATCTCTTAAGCAGCGACAAGAAGGCGAGCCAGCTCTTCCTGTCGCTCTGCGCGTTGGCATCCTGCGTCGTGTAGCGCCCGGCGGTGTCGATCAGCACCGCCTGGTCGGTGAACCACCAGTCGCAAGATCGCGTGCCGCCAATGCCAGCGACCGGCTGGGCGTCCCCTGAACCAGCAAGCGGAAAATTCAGACCGGAATTGACCAACGCCGTTGTTTTGCCGGCACCGGGTGGGCCGATGACGACGTACCAGGGCACCTCGTAGAGGAAATTGCGCTTGCCGCTCGACCGCTTGAGCGCAGCGATGGCTTCACTCATACGTGCCTCGAGTACCTGCGAGTCGTCATCCCTGTCGTCGTTGCGGGCGACTATCGTCTCGAGCGCTTTTTGTGCCTTTCGCTTTTGCCAGAAACGTAGTCCATAGAAGAGCGTCACGATCGCAACGATCACGCCGATGATCGTCACGCGCAGCCAGACGGGTGCCAGCGGGCGGGTATCGGCAAAGCGGATCAATGGTCCGGCAAACCAGACGGCTGCCGCGAAACCGGCCAACGCGACCGCGCTGAATATCCGCAGCAGCCAACGCGTCATAGGCGTTTCCAAATGGCCGTGCTCACAATGTCTCCTCCTTGGGAATCATCACATCGACACGGCGATTTCTGGCGCGGCCTTCCGGCGTCGCATTGTCGGCGATTGGTTCGTCTTCGCCCTTGCCATCGACCGTGATCCGGGAAGGCTTGCTGAACCGCGGCGCCATCATCGCTTCGACAGCCTTCGCCCGGGCGACTGAAAGGTCGAAGTTAGATTTGAACGCGCTCGATTTTCGCGGCTTCACATTGTCCGTATGGCCGACGATCATGATCGGTCCAGGCTCCGGTTCCAGCGCGGCGGCGATGTCCGCGGCGATCGGTCCAAACTCCGGCTTTATCTCGGCCCTGCCGGACGGGAACAACAGGACGTTGTTGATCTCCACGATGATGAACCTGCCCTGCGTGCCGACGGTCAGCCCGCCGCGCGCGATAGTCTTGGCCAGTGCGGCATGGATGCGATCGATCTGGGAGCGGGTAGGGGCGACAGGCGGAGCGACCTTCACCGGCGCAGCCGACGGTACCACGGTGACGCGTTCGATGGCGATCGGCGTCGACGGATCGAGCGCCAGCAGCCTGCCGGCAAGGGCATCGCCCTCATTGGTAATGAACACCCGCAAGGCGAAGAATGCCGCCGTCAGCAGCGCCGACGCAGCCGCCGCAATCACCCAGAGCGGCAACCGGGCCGACGACTGTGCGCTTGACACCGCTAGGCTTTGCCAGTGCGGCGAGATGTCGTCGTCGGCGCGCGCCCTGAAGTAACGAAGCGCCTCGTAGACGTCGCGTCGAACGCGTTCGAGATTATTGTCCTCGCGGGCAAGGCCTCGATACTGGCCTTCGAACCCCAGCGACAGGCAGGCATGCATCAGTTCAAGCAAATCATAGTGTGCCTCCGGCGCGGCCAGTATCTTGTTCAGCGCTTCGTAAAAACCAGAGCCGGTGGGCACGACGTGAAAGAACTGTGACAGCATGCTGTGCTGTGCCCAGGTGTCTGTCTGGGGCCAAGGCAAGTTACCGATGAGGTCGTCAGCGGTTTCGCAGAGAACAAATTTTGCGATCCGTGCATCTTCTTCGGGAACACCGGCTTTCTCCATTGTCCGGTCGAATTTTTCGATCGCCTCGGCGACATGCTCCGCCAGTTGTTCCGCCTGTCTTTCGACAGGCATAAGCCTGAGCTGGCCAAACAGCATCAGCAAAGGAGCGGCCGCAGCGAGGATCTGATTTGCTGCGGAATATCTGACGCCGTCCGTGGCATTCAGCAGGGTTTCCTGCTCAATGCCCGGCGTCGCCGCAAAGGGGCCGGTTGCCGCCGCTGCACCGGGATCTGCACCCTGATAGATCACGGTTCCGGATGTCCAGCCCGGCGGTGCATGCCGACCGGGATCGAAAACCGTTGAATCCTTGACCCGCGGGCGACCGGGCTGCCCGTCGTTGGGAACAGGTCTGTGAGGGGCCGGCGCTGATTTTTCAGTGCGGCGCGGCGTGCGAATGACGGTCTTGCCCGCTGGGCCGAAAGGATCGTCCTTCGAGCTCATCGCCAAACGTCCGTCCAGGCGCGGTTGCTGCGTTTGCGCCACCGGAGGGCAAAACGATGCCTGGTCAGGCGCAGGAAGTGCAAGCGCTGCTGGCGAGGGCAGTATCTGGCGTAAGGTCGGCTATATCTTTCTATCCCGCCGTAACATGACATGTGCCGCAGACCCCCAGGTCAATCAGCCTTACCCGCTGGCGAACTGTCGTAAGTGATCGTAAGCTTAGAAACGGTCGATTGGAACCAGATGTAGCGCTGCGAAAGGATTTTTCTTCGCCAACGACAGGTTCAATCTCCCCGGCTTATTTTTGCTTATCGGCTTTGGCATAAGCCTCGCTGAAATAGGCCAGGAATATGTCCAGCATTCCGTTTTCGTGGGTTTCCTCCATGGTCCGCCATTTGGCGACAAAGGCATCCCAAGCCAGGCTCTTCTTCGAAGTGAATGACGTGGGTGGGAGTTTTTTGCCGATCGCCTCAGGCGACAGATCGTCAAGCAGCCGCGAGAGCGCAGCTTGCATGGCTGCATAGGTGGCAAATTCGTGCGTCTTGAGATCGCGGAATGCGTCTTCGACACTGTGCCTGGCATCAAGGTAGCCGGCTCTGCGACGTGCGAACATGATTTCGAGGATGTCATCGGTCCCCGGGACGAACTTCAAGGGGTTGTTATCAGCGGCGCTTATCATCGTCCGGTGTGTGCTCTTGGCCAGTATTTTCGCAGCCGCACGTGCCTTCAGCAGCAAGGCCAGTTCCTCGACAACCGTTCGAAGCACCGCGCCGATTTCGGCAGCAACTTCATGCGGATCACGCGATTGAAGCAATTCCGGCGAGATGCCGGCTCCGATCGCGATTTCCCGAAGCACCTCGTCTCTCGCAGAAGGGAGAGGCGCGGGCGGCGAAGGCGTCGACGCCAATGCCCTCTGCCCGGGCCGTTGCTCAACCGGATCGAAGAAGGGCTGGTCTCCGAAGTCCAGCGGCCGGCCTGTTGCGACAGGCATTTGTCGCTGCGTCGAACCATGGCTGCCTCGAGGATGCCCTGCCGTGGCGCGCTCGTCATCAATCGAAACGAAGACCACATAACGGCCGATCAGCAACCGGTCGCCTTGGCCGAGCCGGTGAGGGCCGGCCATGCGCTGGGTCGATCCGTTGATGAAAGTTCCGTTCCGCGAGATATCGTGCAGCCAGAACGAGCCTGCCTCGTAACGAACTTCGCAGTGTCGGCCGGAGATGAACTTGTCGGGGTCGGGCAAGGTCCAGTCACAGGCCTCGCGGCCGATTTCGAAGCTGCGGTCACGAGCGGAATAGTCGGTCGACATACCGGCAGGCAGGGAGACGACATTGTTGATCTGCAGCCTGATGAACATTCAAAATCGCCGTCGATCGCCTGCCGGGAAACTCACCCAGGACACCCCATTATACCAGCAATTTGTGAGCGCGCGGCACAGAAGCGTCCAAGTTGATGAATCTGAACGTGACCACGCTGCAGTCAGCAAGCGGTCCTCTTTGGTCGCTGGAAGACATGTGCTAGGCTTAAGCAGAAACGAGCGGCGGGAGGGGGCGCGACCCATGCCGAACGAACGTGCTACGGTTGTGCAGACGCCGGTTGGCGCTGACCTGTTGACCTTCACGCATCTTATCGGGCGCGATGAGATCAGTCGTTGTTTGGCCTATACGGTCGGGTTCGTGAGCAGCAGCCCCGACATCGATCCGCTGAAGATGCTGGGCGGTGCTGTTTCGGTCGAAGGTGAATCCGATCCGAAACGCTGGTTCAGCGGTCTTGTGTCCGAGTTCCGGCTGACCCGGATCGAGGACCGTCTGGCTTATTACGAAGCCGTCATCAGGCCATGGCTCTGGTTTCTCGGCAATACCACCGACTGCCGCATTTTCCAGAACATGAACGTCATCGAAATCGTCGAGGAGGTTTTCTCGAAATACAGCACGGCAAAGTTCGAGAAGCGCCTGCAAGGGTCTTATCCGCCGCGCGAATACTGCGTCCAGTATGACGAGACCGACCTCGATTTCGTGCAGCGGCTGCTCGAGCACGAAGGCATCCTGTATTTCTTCGAGCACGACGAGGGCAAGCACACGCTTGTGCTGGCCGATGCCATGAGCAAGCTCAAGCCGGCGCCGGGCTATGAGAAGGTGCCTTATCACTTTGAAGGGCAGGGCTCCCGGCGCGATGTCGAATACATCACCGAATGGATTCCGGGCAGTTCGGTGCGGCCGGGCGCCTATGTCCATACCGACTATGATTTCGAGAAGCCGGGCGCCGACCTGATGGCCAAATCCGCCCAGCCGTTCAGTCACAAGCTGGCGGCGGGCGAGAATTACCGCCAGCCCGGTGCGCATCTCGACGTCGGCCGCGGCGACAGCCTGGCCGCGATACGGCGCGAGGAAATCCAGGCCGTGCATCAGCGCATCGCTGCAGTCGGCACCGTGCGTGGCCTGTATTCGGGCTGTACGTTCAAGCTGGACGGCTTCCCGCGCGAAGACCAGAACCAGGAATATCTGGTGGTCAGCGCCGAATACAGGCTGTTCGATCCCGGCTACAGAGCCCATGCCGACGTCGAAAGCGAGAACTTCAAGGCGATCCTCGGCGTGGCGCCGACCGCCTTGGCCTATCGCCCGCCGCGGGTCACGACACGGCCGATCATGCGCGGTCCGCAGACGGCGACGGTGGTCGGGCCATCCGGCGAAGAAATATTCACCGACAAGTATGCACGGGTGAAGGTCCAGTTCCACTGGGACCGTCTGGGCAAGAAGGACCAGAACAGCTCCTGCTTCGTGCGCGTGTCGCAAACATGGGCCGGCAGCGGCTGGGGTTTCATCCAGATACCGCGCATCGGTCAGGAAGTCATCGTCGACTTCATCGAAGGCGACCCGGACCTGCCGATCATCACCGGCAGGGTCTATAACGCCTCCCAGATGCCACCCTACGGGCTGCCGGGCAGCGCCACGCAATCCGGCTGGAAATCCGACTCATCGAAAGGTGGCGGCGGCTACAACGAGCTGATGTTCGAGGACAAGGCCGGCTCCGAACTGGTCAATTTCCAGGCGCAGAAGGATCATAACCTTCTGATCAAGAACGACCGCACCAAGCTGGTGCAACACGACCAGTCCGACCGCATCGACCACGACGCCAAGCACTCCGTCGGCCACAACCTCGACGAGGACGTCGGCAACAACAAGACGGTGAAGGTCGGCGTCGACCAGACAACGGATATCGGCAAGAACGATACCGAGACGGTGGGCGTGAACCGTTCGCTGACCGTCGGATCGAACGAGACGATCGGTATTGGGGCGAACTCGACGGAGACGATCGGCGCCAATCACACACAGACCGTCGCGCTCGTCCAGACGGTGACCGTTGGCGCGGCTCGGGTCGACAGTGTTGGCGCTGCCGAAACCCGAAGCGTTGGAGCCGTCCAAACCAATCAGATCGGCGCATCGAGGTCGATGACGGTGGGGGCCGGACAGACTCACACAATCGGAGCTGCGGACAACTGGACTATCGCCGCCGCCCAGAGCGTGAAGATCGGCGCGGACCAGAGTTTCGCCATCGGCGGCGCGCAGTCGTCGCAGATCGGCAAAGGCAGGTCAGCAAAAATCGGCGCTGACGACGCAACCGATGTCGGAGGCGGGCACGCGCTCAAAGTCGGCAAGGGCAGCGGAATCCAGATTGCCGAAGGCAGTTCGATCAAGGTCGGCAAGAAGCTGATGATCGATGCCGGCGACGAGATCACGCTGAAATGCGGCGACGCCTCGATCAACATGAAAAAGGATGGCACGATTTCCATCAAGGGCAAGAATATCCGCATCCAAGGCAGCAGCGATGTCCAAGTCAAAGCTGACGGCGACGTCAAGATCAAGGGTAGTAATGTCTTTAATAACTGAAGTGACTGGACGCGACGAATCGGTCGAACGCATCGACGGGGTCGTCATCGGGCTGTTGATCGGCTTCGAGGATGGCGCGCCGCTCGTGGTGTTCGTCGGCAATCCCGGCGAGACGGCACTCAGGGCCCGCAGCCTCGCGAGCCTCGACTCCTCTGCCGTCGGCGCGGAAGTGGCGCTGCTCTTCGAAGGGGGCGCCCCGGGTCGCCCCCTCGTCGTCGGACGCATTGTGGATCCAACACACACGCGCGAACAAGTGCAGGTGGTTCGCGACGGGGAAACGGTGACGCTGAACGCCAATGAGCGCATCGAGCTGCGGTGCGGCCTGGCTTCCATCATTCTGGAGAAGAACGGCCGCATCTCGATCCGCGGCAGCCAGTTGAACAGCCAGGCAAGCGGAGTGAACCGTGTTCGGGGTGCGGCTGTTCACCTCAACTGAGAAGTCCATGCAGCGGATTGCGACAATCCCGGCGATTATAGAGCAGCATGTCGAGGACGCTGCATTCCTGTGGCACCGTCGTGCGCGGGAGATCGATGGCCCCGTGATGGGCGCCTTCGACATCGGCCGCATCGACCAGCGGCTCGACGCCAACCTCGACGGACTGTTCGCGGCCGGCCAGGCGGGGTGGGACCTCGCGACGGCACGCTTTGCCGACTACCAGGAGCCGCCCGAACTGTTTCTGCTGGGGGCTCTGGCGTTCGAATGGCAATCCGCGCCCGCCATCAAGTTTGCCCTTGAGAGCGCGGGGCCACTTGGGAAGCCCGGGCTGTCTGCGCTGTCCGGCGCGGTTGCGCGCAGCTCGCCGGACAGGTTGAAGCCGTTCGTTGCGCGCTGGCTGGATTCGGCAGTCGCAATGGAGCGTGCCTTGGGGATCGGTGCGCTGCATCACCATGGAGTCAATCCCGGGCCTAGGCTCACGGAGTTGCTGACCGACCGAGATGCCGAAGTGCGCCGCAGGGCGCTGAGGCTTGCGGGTGCGCGGCGCCGACGCGACGTGATCGCCGAAGTTGCGGCATGCCTGGAGGCACACAGCGCGGAGGAGCGCCTGGAGGCGGCGGTAGCGGCCTGCCTGCTGAGCGAGGCGCGGCTGGCGCATCCCGTGCTCGACAAGATGCTGGTCGGCAACCCGGAGCTCGCGGGAGCCGTCATGGAAATCCGGCTGCTCACCACACCGTCGATTGCGGCGCGGTCATGGTGGCAGCAAATCGTAGCTTCCGCAGCAACGCGGGAGACGGCAGTCGCGGCGAGCGGACTGCTGGGCGACATGGCGATCATGCCCTGGCTGATCGAGAGGATGCAGTCGCCAGAACTCGCTTATGCGGCGGGGCTCGCGTTGCGCGACCTGATCGAGATTGACTTTAACGACACCGACGTGTTCGTCACGGATCCGGCCAAGCTCGGGCCGGAGTTCGAGACCATAGAGGCGACGCCGCTGCCCTCCGCTTCGCAGGCCCAAGCTTGGTGGGACAATGGGAGAGGCCCGGCGAGGTTCGACAATTTCCAGTCGATGCGGCGGCTGAAACTGGACGCCATGAAGGATGCGCTTGTCAACCCGGAGATCGCGCTGGCCAACTGGCGGCGGTCACGCCCGATCCCGGCGTGGATGTGAAGACCTATCCACGACACCGGGAGACGCGACTAACTAGGCGATGACGACCGCGCGCTGACAAGCGCGGCGGCGCGCATGCCGGCTTCCGATGCGGCTTCGCACATGGCGACACGGCCAGGGGCATAGCCCTTGGCGAAGCTGTCGGCGGCAATGAGCAGTGTGAGCGCGCCGGCACCGGCGCCGATTTCGCCCACCGTCATCGCCGGATAGGCCATTGGAAGGGTCTCGCGGCGCGTCCGGTAAAAGCGGGAGCGGCCGATCAGCGCCTCCCAGGCGCTATAGCGCTCGCCATTGTCGTTGCTGACAATGAAATTGATATCAGACTCAGTCGGGCCCTTGCCGTCGATCGCGGCACGGCAGGCAGCGAGCAATGCCGTGCCCTGGCTGTAGTTTTCCGACAACACCGAGTTTTCCTCCAACGCAACGCCGACGCCGTGAATGGCGCATTGCGCCGGCAAGTTGCGGCTTGGCGCGCGGCGCAGGCAGACGACGGCAGCGCCTTCGCCCGGCACAAGACCTTGCGCATTATCCTCCGCCTTCAGGCGGTTGGCCGCACTGAGGCGAGCGATGTCCTTGTCATTCACCAGGCTGTCGACGCCGCCCAGCAGCACTTGTTCGACTTCCTGTGTTGCGAGGAGGTCCGCCGCCTGATCCAGCAACCCGATACAGGCTGCCGCACCCCCGCCGACAATCCGCGAGGTGGGATGGAAGCTCTCACCGAGCCTGGCCTGCAGGCCGGTGAGAAACTCGGCGGCTGGGGTCTCAGCGAAAGCCGGGTGCTTGCGAAAGGCCTCCGGCGCTACCAACAGCAGTGCACTAACGCCGGCCGCGACGCCGCCTTTCTCCAGCGCCTCGCCAACCGCACGCGCGGCCATGCTGGTGAGCCAGATATTCTGCGTGTGGCGTAGCGAATAATGCGACGGGATACGGGAGACGGTCTGTATCTGGCCGAAGGGGTCGGCAAGGATGTGCTGCTCGTAAGCGGAGAGGCTGGCGCGGATCGCCGCCAGTGTTTGGCGTGCATTCAGGCCCGCAGGCGTCACGGCACCGCCGCCTATCACGTAGATGGGCACCCTCAGGCCAGCCATGTCGCCCTCTCTGCGATGGCGCCGCTGCCGCCGCGCGGGTTCAGATAGACCTTGCGCTTGCGCCGCGCGAGGAGAAAGGCCGGCGTCACATGGCCGAAGACGATCTCCCTGAGCGCGGGCGTGTTGCGCCTGGTGACCATGGACAAGCGCGACTTGAGCGTGACGCGGCGCAAATCCGGCTCGATGATAACCGTGTCGATGCGGAAGGGGCGATCCTCCGCACGGTCGTCGTAAAGAAGGCGGATCGGAGCCATGACACGCGGCATGCGGAAGTTCCAGCGGCCATCCGGCGTCATGCCGATGACGCTGACCTCCTCGCCTTCGTTCAGCTGCTGCAACTGCTGATCGGCGGGCGCGCAGAGATTGTGGCGCGGATCGAAATCCCTTGGCGGAAGAGGCCACTGATTGTCGATCCAAGCCTGATCGTAAGTGCCTGCTAACGGCAGCCTTGGATGCCAGCCGCGGCCGATCACCCCAAACCCGGCCGGCCTTGGCTGATCGGATGGGCTAAGGAACGGCTCACTCGCATAGGTGACGTTGGGTGCATGCGTCTTCACTGCTTTGTCCGCGGAGCGGGCATGATGGAAACCGACGCCGAGCGGATTACGCGGATCGGCCTTGCCGTTATCGTCGGTACCCCCAAAAGCGCGCTCGTATATGATCGGCATCTTGGCGAAAGGATGGGGCTGGCTATAGCCCCCCGCATCGTAGAGGCGATCGCCGGTCACGTTGAGCACCTTGCGGATGCTGGCGAGCTTCAACCCGACCTGCATTTCCTGGACGCGGCCCTCGCGCGGCGCATGTGCTTGGGCGTTCAAGATAACGTCGATCCCCGGCTTGGTCCACGCGATCTCCCCTTCATACCGGGTTGACGAGCAGGCAGGATCGCCGAACGGCACGTCGCCGAAGCTTACCGGCAGTTGCTCCGCGGCCGGCTGAAACTGCGTGGTATCTTCTGGCATAGCGAAGCTAGCCGAGAAAACGGCGAGGAACACCTCGTTGCCATCGGAATTCGTTTGGACAAAGGTACCGGCAACGAACGGCGTGCGATTCTCGATCCAGACAGCGAACGTCATGGATCAGCACCAGGCTCCGTTCTCGTCCTGACCGATCGGCCAATAGGGCATGCAGGCGATCAGCTTTGCCAGCTCAGTCTCGCCAGCGTCGATCAGCCATTGCAGCAAGAAGGTCTCAGCCGCGACCCCCTCAGCTTCTCCGGCCGTGACGTTCACCGTCACGCATTTCAGCCAGTAGCGACGCACGACCCAGACGACGTGCGGATTGGAGGCCGCCCCAGCGACGCGATCGTTGAAGGCTTCTTCCAGCGCCCTTTCGCGGCTGCCGTGACGCTCTTCCTCTGAGGCGATGATGCCTGCCCACCATGACGTCGCGATGTCGAAGGCGTGTCTGAGGTCCGTCAGATACGCGCCGAACAAGGCCTGATACGTGGCGCTTGCTTCGTCGCGCCCACGGGCCACCCGAATGTCCCCAGCCGGTGCGACATAACGCGGCTGCGTCAGCAGGCGGCGCGTGCCGAGATCGTTACTGTAAAGCGTGATCAGCGGAGCCATCAGACCACCTCGTTTTTCTCATCGAGCGCGATGGGCAGAAAGCAGATGCCTTCCGTGACGTCGGCGAGATCAGGCGCGAATGACGGAAGATCGAAGAGAAGGACATTGGCTGGACGCATGAAGACCATTTCCTCACCCATGCTATCGATGCCCCATTTCTGGGCTGGCTCTTCTTCCGGCATGGATTGTTCGCGATTCATGGCATCAATCTCGAGATAGTATTTGCGGAAGATCGCCAGCACCCGGGGGTGCCCGGCCAGGCCGGTCGGCCAACGCTTCCATACCACTTCGCCTTCATCAGCTTCCATCTTGTCCCACCACGCCTGCAACGTGGGCAGCACCCGGCGAAGTTCTTCGATGTAGCGGTCACGGATCTCGGCAATGTCGGCCATGTGGCGTCCCTCACAGCGCTGTTGCGCTACCATTAAAGTTCTTCGCGTATTTGCGGGCCCTCGAGCCTTGGCTATTCGAGCATTTATTGCAGTGGGGCATGACAGACTCAGGAGTGTCGAAGTGCTTCTGAAAATTCTCCAGCCCCATGTGGCAACCACCCATATGCCATGCCAGGACCTGCGGCGGCTGATGGTCATGGGTCATGTACGGCTTGTCTTTCAGCGGTTTGTCGGGCCCGGTCGGCTCTACCTTTCCCGGTTCTGATGCTTTCCAAGTGGTGTTGCTCGTTCCAGTGTCCTGTTTGCACTGCCAACATTCATGGCCGTTCACCTTGTCGCGCTGGGCAGCCGTTCGCTTTTCGGTCCGCTCAAATTTCGGGTCATCTGGACATGGACCCAGGATGTAGTTGTCCATCAGATACGCGAGGAATGCGTTGAATGCGGCGACATTGACGCAATTGGGCGGTGGATCGCTGGCGGTATTCTGATCCATCATGTCGCCATGACGGTCGACGCCTTTGCCTTCCGCCTTTACGGTGAAAGACCACAGCTTGAAAACGCCCTTCCCCTTTATCTTGTGGGTGATGACCCCTGCGCCGAGGCCCTGTGTGGCGGGCTCGTCGCCGGTACTGGTCGAGATTTCCGATGCATTCTCGATAGCCGTCGGCTCGCCATCGATCTTGACGCTCTTGGTGCCCTTGGTCAGGTCGGATGACGACAGCATATTGACGTATGGCACCGGAACCGGGCCTGCAGGTGGGGATGGCGGCGAAAGACAGACGTCGATCGGCGCGATACCTTGGCCGTTGCTGCCCTTGTGGAAGAAGCCCATTTTTTCCGCGTAGACGCTGAGTGCCATGATCAGAATCCCCGGGACATGGCACGCGCCGCCCGCATGGCCGGTAGCGCATTGTCCGCAAGGTCATGGATGTCGGCGAAGGCGAATTCCTGGACTTCCCAATCATCGGTCCAAAATGCGATACGTTTGCCCGTGGAGAATGAGGTGGGCGGATCGAGAGCCTGCAGGGTGGCGGCGATACGCTCCTGGTCCCAATACTGCTCGACGGTCAGCTTGGCGATCAGCGCTATGCACTCAAACCAGGGGTCGGTTGCATCAGGCGTCGCACCCAGCGCCGCCACCACTAACGGGTAACGCCGGCCAACACGGTCTTGGCTCATGCGCCAGGCCCCGGCGCAGGGTTGTTCGCCAAAAATTGCTCCCTGGACGACGAAGCGCCAGACTCGGTCGTCGAGGTCCCCGTGCTCATCGGGTCGGTCGCGCAATTCCATCGACATCCACCGGTCCCAGCGGTCGATGAAAGTCCGCGGCAGGTTCCAGGCGACAAAGTCGCCCGTCGCCGGGATCTTGCCAAAGAAGCCGGTGCTCATATCTGCGGCGGACATGAGAACTTCTTGAACATCTGCAGGTTGTAAGGGTTCTCGACGCTTGCCGCCTTAAGCTCGAAATCGGCGTACATGCCTTGCGTGCCCAGTCGCAGGCTGTAGACGTCGGACAGCGAGGTGCCGGTGAAGCGGCCGCTGCGCAGCAGCCTCAGCCAGGCCCAGCTGCCGGTCTCGTTGAGCATGATTTCGGGCGAGCCGTCGATCGGCTGGAAGGCGAGCGAGATGACGCCGGTGCCGTCCTTGCCGGGCCAGGTCATCGGTTGCGGCCGCGTCGCGTTGTTGTAATAGACGAGATTCTGGCCATCGAGGTTGAGCGTCACGCGCGTGACGTTGGGAGACAGGTCCTTCGGTTCGAGCGTGAAGCTCATCACCGGGCCGGTACCGCCTGGAAAGAGATCGTCGCGGATCCGCCTGGCCTGTTCGAACGCCGCCAGAGCCGCCGGGTCGAGCCCAAAATCGGCGCGCCATTTCCATGGCTGGGTGGCGGTGTCGACATAGCTGATCAGATGATCGTTGATGAAGGCGTCGATCATCCCGGCCGGTCCGAACAGGCGGGCAAAATCGCGGACATTGACATCCACGGCGCTTTCGGGGCTGAACGGATACCGGTCGTTCAGCGCCGCCTGGCAGAACGGCAGGATGTCGGCGCGCCAGATGGCATTAAGCTCCGAGGTGACCGCCTTCTGGGTCAGGCCGCTGGTGTCGCCGGCGATGCCGCCGAGCCAGTCGTCGACCGGATCGGGCAGGATCTGCGCTTGCCTGGCGACCGCTCCCGTCAGTTCGGCGAGGCCGCCCTGTTTCTTGATGGCGTCCTGGGGGTCAGGATTGGCCGTGACCGTCTGCAGCACGTTCGAAAGTGCCGTCAGAGCCACCACTGCGGCGTCGAGTGCCGGCGGCTGGCCGTCGACCTCGGCGATTGCGCCCTTGAGCGGCTTGAAGTGTTCGGCCACCAGACTGCCGGTAAGGTCCACCTCGTTGGCGGATCCTGCGCGTGGCAGCAGTTTTGCCCCTGTCTTGGCCAGCTTGCCAAGCTTGCCGAGTTTGCTGAGCAGTTTCGAGCCGCCCTTGGCTGCTGCCTTGTTATCGGCCGGCGCTTCATCCGACCGGGTAAGCTCGGTCTCCTGAACAACCGCCGTAAGCAGGCGCTTCAGCGCGGAGTCGGCACTCGAAAGGTCCTTGAGGTTCTCACTGGCGACATTCAGGTCGGCCAATGGCGCGAGCCTGATATCGCGCAGGATGCTGTCCCATTGTGCGATGTAGTCTTCGTAATAGAGTTTTAGAATATCCTCCGACAGCGCCGAGACGGAGGTTTCGGAATTTTCCGAACAGCCTCCGGCAAAGACCGCGCGATCGAGTGCGGCCTGGGCGGCGACATCCTCGACCCGGTCGAGAATGGCATCGTGGAAGCCGGAATAGGTGAACGCACCTGAAATGCCGACGCGCAGCGTCTTGTCGGAACGCCGTGCAAAAACCTTGGCGCCGTTGGGACCGGCGAAATTCGCAGGGATCCATTCCTTGAGCCCGGCCACCGCCGGGTCGGCCAGCAGCTGTCTGTACGCACGCGCCGGCAGCGAAATCGTGCAAACTGTTTTCAGCGCCTCGGCAACGAGCGCCTGATCCGCGGCGATGTAGCTGTCGTCGACCGCCATGCGGCGGATCGCGGCAAGCTGGTGCTCTTCCGCGTCGGCGGTCGGAAAGGGCGCCGCCGGTGCGAATTCCGGCAAATCATTGACCCACCAGTTCTGGACGAAATCGGCGTCCATCTGCGACAGGCCCGTCATCATGCGATAGGTCTTCAGCGCCCCCAGCATGAAATCCGGGTCGCGGATCTGCCGCCACATGGTCGCCTCGAGCAGAGCGACCATGTGCGGCTCGAGGACGTTGCGCAGAGCGTGGTCGTAAGTGTCGGCCTGCGCCCGCAGCAGCTCCGCCGATGCCGATGGCCCCAGCAGATCCTGGGCACTGCTCGGCGGTGCCGTTCGGGCATTTGCGACTTCGGCCATCGCATTGAGCGCGCTGTCGATGGCGGGCTGCTCCACCGATGCCGGGCTCGCGGCTGCCGCGGTCAATGGCGCCTGCAGCGCTTCGAACTGGCTCGCCTGCGCTGCGATCGCATTGCGGTTGTCATAGTAGGACCAGGTGAACATCGCACCGGCCAACAGGGCGGCGGCGGCACAGGCTGCCGCGGCGCCACGCCAGATCCAGGCGCGGCGGCGCTGCGCCAGCGGGTCGAAGGTTCCCAGGCCTGCTTCCCTGAAGATGACCTCGGTCAGCAGATTCTTCAGGAAAAAGCTGCGTTTTTCCACGCGCGGCGCCGGCATCGCCCGTCGCGGCGGAAGACCGAAGGATGACGACAGCGCCGCGGTCAGCCGGTCGATGGGCGCCCCTTCCTGGGTCGCTGACGTCAGATAGAGGCCGCGCAGCCAGGCGGCTTCTTCGTACCGGCTTTCGCCAAACATCGCCTCGATCAGCATCTGGATCGGCTCGGACAGGCTCGTGAGCTGGGCGGGAAATCTGAAAATCTCGGCGCGGGCGGCGAGTTTGTCCTCGTCCTCCAAGCGTGGCACCAGCCGCCGCTCGAGTTCCGTCGCAAGGGTGGCGATTTCCCGCTCTATGGTCTTTGCGTCGACACGCGCATCGAGCGCGAAGGTCGTCCCCCACACCTGCTCGCGCGAGGCTGTCGACAAGCCTCCGAAGAAAGCCTCGAAACCCCTGATCAGATCGGCCTTGGTCAGCATCAGATAGACCGGAAGGCGGATTTCGAGCCGGTCGTTGAGCTCTGCCAGCCGACGGCGGATCTTGCGGCCGTGAGCCTTGATGGCTTCGTCGCCCTCTGAAAGCGCATCGATCGAAAGCGCGACGATCACGCCGTTCAGCGCCCGGCGGCCGCGGTGCTTTTTCAAGAGGTCGAGGAAGCCCAGCCATTCCGCCGCATCGACGTCTGGCTGGCTCTCCTGCTGCACATAGCGGCCCGCAGTGTCGATCAGAACCGCGTTCTCAGAGAAAAACCAGTCGCAGTTGCGCGTGCCGCCAACTCCCTGCAGGTCGTCGGTGAGATCGATGGGAAAGTTCAGGCCGGACTGGCGCAAAGCAGTGGTCTTGCCGGTGGCCGGCGGCCCGACGATCACGTACCAGGGCATCTCGCGCAGGAACTTGCGTCCGCCCAGTTTGCGGCGCTTCAGTTCGGCCATCACCTCGGCGAACTTGGCGCCGACGGCGGCGACGTTCTCTTCGCCGGGGCTCGGCGGTTTCTCCACCGCTGGCGCAGCGATTTCGGCGACGAACATGCGGTTGGCTCGGATCGCCCGGCGCTGCGCGACGATCAGCCAGATCAGCCAGAAGATGACCAGCAGCGCAATGATGACGATGCGCACATTTTCCGAGGCGAAGGGTTCGTAAGCACCGACCCTGACGATCGGCCCGAACACCCAGATGACCAGAGAAAGCAGCGTAATGCCGATCAGCGTCCACAGCCAGCGCGATGTCAGGACCGCCCAGAGGAAGCGCAGGATGAACATCTCACAGCCTCTTTTCGACCAGCACCTCGACGCGGCGGTTCAAGGCCCGTCCCGCGCGGGTGCTGTCGTCGGCCACTGGATCGGTAGCTGCACGTCCTTCGAAACGAATGCGGTCCTGCGGCACACCGTTCTGGACCAGCATCTCGGCAATGGTTGCGGCGCGCGCTTCAGACAACCGCTGGTTGGTGGAAAGCGGATTGGACCGTTGCAAGGGAACACTGTCGGTATGGCCGACCACCGTGATGTTTCCGATCAGTTCCTGATTGGCGAGGATCACTTTGGCGATTGAACCGATCAGCGGCTCGAAGCCTTCCGTCAGTGTCGGCCGCGACGACTGGAACAGTTCGGGGTTGGAGGCCTGAATGATCAGCCTGGCCAGCGAAACGCTCTCGGTGCCGCTTAGCGCGGCTCTGAGATTTGCCGGCGCTCCGGCCTGAAACTCCGGCACCAGCGCGAAATCCACTGCCTCTGGCGGCGGCGCGTCGACCGGTGGCGATGTGCGGCTGATATCGCCGCGCTCCGGCGGCGGCAAAGCACGAACCAGCGTCGAAAGCTCGACCGCCTGACTGCTCAGTCCCATCGACAGGCCGAGATAGATCGCCGTGGCGAGAACCGCCGCGCCGAGCCCCATCACCCAGATCGGCACGATGAAGCGCTGCGGCTCGTCGGATGCGATCACGCCTTTCCAGTTCGGCGACAGCGGCGCACCGTCGGCGTCGGCATCGCGCAGAAAGCGCGCCGCAGCGACGCGAACCGCATTGAGCGAGCGGTCGCCCGACCGGCCTGGCACACGATATTTGCCGCGGAAGCCGAGCGCCAGGCAATGATATTGCAGTTCGAGCAATTCGCGATCCCGGTTCGGATGCCGTTCCAGTTCGTCGAGACGCGTGAAGAACTGCGTGCCGGCATCGACATCGCCTCGCAGCATCACCACAAGCGGCTGGCGCGGCCATGCGCTGGCGCCACCCCATGGCGTGTTCAGGGCCAGATCGTCGAGCAATGCCGCTACCACCCAGGCTGCCTGATCGGCGCGCTCCAGAGAGGACCCCGCCGCCATTGCCGCGTCGCGTGCCCGAACCAGCTCATCGAGCAGCCGGGTGCGCAACGCTTCCGGGTTTTCCGGCGGCAGCGCGCTTTCAAGCTCGGGCGCGAACTCGAGCAGGGGCGCGAATGCGTTGACAAGCGTGTTCGGATGCGTACGCGACCGTTTGATTGGCACACCCGACAGGAGTGGCGTCATCGGTCGCGGCATCGGCGCGCCGGTCAGTCGTATGCGAGTGCGTTCGCGATCCTCCGACAGTCCGAAAGGATCATCCCGGCTCATCATCTCACCTGTTTACCGAATAGCAGTCCACCTGCGGCTCGCTCGGCAGTACGCCCGACACGCCAATGACGAAACCGGGGGCATCAAGCAGCGACGCCCAGTGCTCGCTTTTCTGATCCAGTTCAAGGCACAGCCGATCGCCATCGTAGGGGATTTCGCGGGGCTGGGAATGAAGCGGTTTCAGTGGAATACCGGGTAGACGGGATTTCCACAGGCCCTCGAACTGATCGGCCGAACCGACAGTCGCCTGGTTGACGAATATCTTGCGCAAGGCATCTTCGGACAGCTCGGAGCCGACCCGGATGACGATCCGGCTGGCCACCAGCAGTTTCGGGTTGTCGATGCGGATTTTCCATACGTTGGTCGAATGCCGCATGACAGGTAGCGCGCGTGATTTAGGCTCGATATAGCGTAGGCTCAGAATGAGTGAGCGCAAGGCGTCCGCCAGCGCCGTATAGGCGGGGCCGGGTGCCATGTGATCGTAGGCCGGCAACTCGCTCAGCCGTCGCGCGCTCGAGCCATAGGTCGCCATTGAACCGGCAAGACCGGCAAGCTCCAGGTAAAGCTCGGCCGGATGGAAAACGTCCTGCGCCAGCATGTGAGCCAGTCGCGGACGCGCCGCATTGGCGAGATTGAGCATCAACAGGTCTTCGACGCTGCGCCCTGGCCCACCCATGACCATTTTGCCATGCGCCTCGGCGATTTGGTCGAGGCCGGTGACGACTTCCAAAAGCAGCTGCCGGTACCAGGCCACCGCTCCGGTAACCAGCGTCGGCGGCAGGAACGTCTCATCCAGGGAGACGCCGCCATCGGCTCGAACCCCTTTGACGTCGGCTATCGGCAGGGCGGTGTAGCCACCAACCGATTTTCCGGGTGCAAGCAGCAGCGCCTGCGGACGGGCGATTTCGATTTCTTCGGGATCCGAACCGCCCTGGACGGCGTCGCGGACCGCAACGATGCGCCCATAATAGCGCGCGCCGGTGGATGCGGCGTGCGCCGGATCGAAGCCGACACCGCCGGCAGGCTCGAGCGGCAGGGCGACCAGCACCGGTCCGGCGCCGGTATCGGCGGTGACCGGCAGCGGTCGTGGCGCGTCCATCATGTCTGGGATGGAGAAGGGGGTTCCATCCGGAAAGATACCCCGGGCCGACAGGATGGAGACCTGGCCGGCATCGAGCATTGCCTGGTCCAGCGTCAGCTGCTGAAAGCCGAACGTGTGGAGCTGCCCGGCCTGCAACGCGCCGCGCACCGTCGCCTCGAAAAAGCGATCCTGCTGCTGAAAATGCTGGGTCCGGAGAAACAGGCCTTCGGACCACAGCACCCTGTTTGCATCGCTCATGCCGCTACTCTCTGCATCGAGCACCCCTTGCCGTGGCCGCTAGGCGGAAATGCCGCCGCTGCCAAGCGTGACGTTGACGGTTACTTTTGACCCCGGCGACACCGACTTGGTTGTACGCCAGCTCCGGCCGCCAGGCTCGCGAACGAGGGCAACGAAGCCCAGCGCAGCCGCGTCCGGCTCGACCGTGATGGTTTTGGATGCGGTCTTTCCAGGTCCGATGGAGATCTGGTCGGATCCAATGAGATCGCCTCCGAGTGCGGAGCCGGCATCCCCCTGCAACGCGAAATAATCGGCCGAGTTGAATTTACCGGTGCTGCGCAGCCGCATCACGAGGACCGTCACGGGCCGGTCGCCGCCACCTGGTCCCGGGTTCATGCCGGCCGCGCCGGTCAGGTTGACGGTGACCGCGGATGGTTTCGGCGGACCGCTCTGGCAAGCCGCAAGCAGCCCGGTTGCGCCCAGGGCAACGATAAATTCGCGGCGATCGATCATTTTTTCACTCCTCCTCATATGCATCCCGAAAATCAGCGCCGATTTCGCCGAGGAAGCTCGATTCCGCACTCTGGGCGATTTCACGATGGCGTTTCTGATATAGCTCCCACAGCTTGGCGCTACGCCCGCCCGAAAGCAGGCTGCTGATCGCAGAACTCGACTTGAGCTCTTCCTCGATCGCTGCCGGGTCAAAACGATCAATCATTCGCCGCAAGGCCGACTGCACGCCTCGCCAGGCGCGCACGTGATGTTGCGCGAGATCGCGGACCGAGTCGGCGATTGCCGCTTCGCCGGCCAGAAATCCGGGGCTGCGCTCCGCGATGATGGTCACGATGGCGTCGTCGACCGTCGGCAGAAACTTGAGCGGATTGACTTCAGAGGCCCCCACCACCGTCTGGGCGACGCGAGCGTTTCCCTTTTCCTCGGCTCGCTTGCGCAGCAGCTGCATCAAGCCTTCCATCATGAGCCGATACTCTCGACCGAACTTCTCCATTTCCGCGACGCTGTCGCGTCCGGGAAAATCGGCTTCCTCAATGCCCATGCCACGCAAGAACGCGGTGCGAAGGGCCGTGTTCGCCTGTTGCGCCGCTGCCGGGGAGGGGGCGGGTTTGGGAGGAACGCCGGCACGTGGCGGAGAAGGGATATCTGCCGTCTGGCCAGGCAAATCCCAGGGATTGGCCGACTGCGGCCTTCCGGCAATGTGTTGGCGTTGACCGGTCGAGCCGGCGCCGTTTCTCAAATCGGGCGATGCGGCCGGCCCGAAACCGAAATCGTCATCGAATGACCTTCTTGGAGCGGACTGGCCTGGAACGGGCTCGGTTGCAGCGGAGGTCGTCGGATCGAGGCTGAAGGGGTCTGCGGGATCCCGCGCATCACGCGGTTCGGGATAGGCGCCGTTCGGCGCGGGCGTTGCTACCGGGTCGAGGCTGAACGGGTCGTCGAAGGCCGGCGAACTGCGCTGGTTGGCGCGCTCGAATGCTCCTGGAATCGGCTGCTCGAACGGGTTCGGCAGATCGGCCGGACGCGGTCGGCGCGGCTCTTCTTCGACCGTGGCTGAAAAGAAATCATCGCGGCCGATGCTTACCGGCGCTCGTGATGCCGGCGGCGACGGTTCCGCGAACGATTGGCTGGCTGCTGGTGCTTGAGCGGCCGGCGTCTGCAGATCGACGCACACGATGTAGTCGCCCAGCCTCAGCCGCATGCCGTTTTGAAGACGGACCGAGCTGCCCGCGCCGAGCGGGCTATCGGAGTCGTTTATGAACAAGCCGCTGCTTGATGTGTCGGTGACGAAATACCCATCCCGCCCGCCGGTTATCCTGCAATGGGCGCGTGAAACGAACATGTCGGGATCGTCGATCTGCCAGCCCGCGTCCGCGCTACGGCCGATCACCAGTTCACCCTCGTCCAGCCGGGTCTGCCGTACCGCCTGGGTGCGTGGCCCGTGCTCCAGCGTCAGCAGCAGAGTCATGCCGCGACCCCCGCCATTTCCGGCCGCCATCCGACAATTGTCCGCAGCCGCATATCGTCAGCATCGCCCCTTTCAGCGGGCCGCGCAATCCAGGTGGTACGGCCGAGCTGTACCGCTCCGATACGGGGCTGCGGCACTGCTTCGCGCGCGAGCACGATCCGCAGATCGACGTCGAGCGATTCCCCGACCATGTCGCGAACCGCCTGCTTGAACATCTTCAGGCGTTGACCGCCCGGCAGGAACGTTTTGAACTCCTCATACCCGAGCGGGCCGACGCGGAGTTCGATCCTGCTTTGGCGGCTGAAAACGCGCGGGCCGATCGTCGCCCCGCGACCCAGCACTGCGTAAGCTTGGGCAAGGCGGGTCTGGAGCGTCGCCGGTATGGTCATCCAGGTGGCAACGAACTCCTTGATCTGGACCGGCACCTTGAACGCTTCCGCCAGGAACAGCGTCAGCCGCTCCGGACCGTCGACCTGGCTGGCGAGCGACGCGGCCTGGCGAAGCTTCACGGCATCGAGATCGGGATTCTGAGTGCCGGGTAGTCCGATGCCCGCCATGGCTTCAAGCATGGCCCTTACCCGGCCGCCGACCGCACGTTCGACCTGTACCGCCGGGTGCGCGTCGGCCCAGGCCCGATAATACAGGGCGATCATGCGGTGCTGGAGAATATTAACGAAGTCCACGAACGTCGTGTCGCTGGTCTGCCGTGCGTCGGCGCCGGTGAACCAGCGCTGCGACAGACGATCGAGCACCCAACGTGTCAAATGAAGCGGCATCGGGCCTTCCGGTCCCATCAGCCCGAGATTTGCAACCGTGACCCGGGCCGGCGTCCCGATCTTCCCCGGCGTCTTGTCCTCGGCTTCGCGGAACGCAACCACGTCCTTGGCTGAAAAGCTAAGACGCACATGCTGCCCGAGCCTTGCCGGCTCGCGATCCGCGTGGCCGGAATAGCCGAACAGCCCGCCCCTGCGTTCGAGACGGCGCAACAGTTCGAAAAAATCGAATGTATCATCCAGCTCTTCGACCCGGTCCAGGTCGAATTTGTCTAGATCAGGTAGCGATTGCCGGGCGTCATCGGCCATGGCACATCCTCCTGCTTCTGCAGCAGCCGCGTGCGGGTCCGCACAAAGCCGTTTAGTCCGGCGTGACGGGCAAACAGCCGTGCAAGCAAGGCTGAAAGCAGCAATGTGCTTTGCCCCGCCAGGACCGACTGGTCCACATGCAACGTCACTTCCGTGCCCCGTCCGAAGCACATGGGCCCATCGATCTGCAGCCGTTCGATGGCGGAGCGCGAGTCGATGCGAACGATCGAGTGCACATTGCGGGCGAGGCTCGGATCTCCCCGGTCGGCATAAAGATCGAGCAGCGCATGCAGCGGGTCGACACCGCGACCTTCCTTGGCAAGGCTGAGAAAGTTGAGCGCCAACTGCGCCACCAGCCGCCAGGCGAGATTATCGGCTCGGGATTCGCCTTCGGCGCCCGCCGGCCGCGCGGCCGGGATAGCCGGCTGGGGCGGGCGCAACGCACCGATAAGCCGGACCGTTTCGACCGGATCGCCAGTCTCCAGCGTCAAGGTAGGACTGTCGTCGAGGATCGGCAGGTCGCGGTTGGTGCAAAGCGCCATGATGTCGAGACGCTTCAGCGGCCGGTTCGCCGGACTTCCGACCGGCCGTGAAACCGATAGGAAAACGTCGTCTCCGGTATACGAGGTGCGGGTCAACCCGTCGCGCCGTTCATCTTCGGTGGCCCGGCGAGGCCGCCGTTCGGTGGAATAGACCCAGCCATTGCTGCGGTTTTGCCCCAGGCTGAAGAGCTCCGGAATTTCGGCGTCGGGACCCTCGGCGTCGGCGTCCTCGACGTGGGTCACCCGATAGATTTCAAAGTCTCGCGCCCGCGTGCGGTCGGCATGCAGCACTTGCCGCGTTCTGCGCGGATCAAGCTCGATGACGTTGCAGTCACGCTCGAAGAGGTTGATGATCGGTGTCGCAAAAAGTTCGAAATCCGCCGGCGTGACATCGGCAAGTTCGGGTACTGGGCGCCGGAACATGAAGATGATCTCGAGCCCGGCGTCGCATCTGCGCACGACCGACTGCAGTCCTGAAACCCGCACGTAGTGAAAGCGCTCGGGCATCATGAAATATTCGCGCAGCAGACGGTACCCTTCGAATGTCGGACGGGTACGAGGCATCAAGGCCTCGTCGTCGCTGATGCCGACCATTTCGGGCCCTGGCAAACGCGCTATCGGATTGGCCTTGCCTTCGGCCCGTGCACCAACGGCCGAGCAGGCGCCGAAAATCGCGTCGAACAGCAATGGCGCTTTGGTGCGCCCGGCAAAATAGAAATCAAGCCGGTCAAGCGCCAATTCGTCGAGCTTGCCTTTTCCGGCCCGACCCAGCGTGATACGCAGCGCCGCCTCGCCGCCAACGCCGCCGATCGGTGTTATGCCGGCCGCTGCCAACCCGCTGCGATCCTGGAAATAGCTGACCGACGTAATCGTTATCGGCCACAGCGTCATTTCCTGCGCGGTGGTGAATGTGCAGCGCGTCGACAGGCCGGGTTGCAGACTGGACACCAGCCGCGTGTTCCGCTTGACGACATGGCCGGCAATCATCGACTGGACCTGCTGGCCGGGTTTCAGCACTGCCATCACCGTTGCCGGAGCCGGCGTAACCAGATCGGGATAGAGGACATCCAGGACGCTGCGTGAAAACCGCGAACGCTCGGCATCGACTTTCAACCGGGTGCGCGCAGCAAGGAAAGCGACGCCGTCAAGCAGCCGCTCGACATACGGATCCGGGCAGGGGACAGTATCCAGCGAAAGATTGCGCGCCACCGCCGGATGCATGTCGGCGAATTCCGCCGCGAGTCCGCGGATATGGGTCAGTTCCTCCTCGTAATATTCTACGAAGACCCGATCCATCTCAGCTGTCCCTAAATTCGGTCCGCGCCAGGCCGTTATCGAGATTGATCGTGGTGCGCAGGCGCATGCGTTCCGGCGTCGGCGTCATGATCAGCACGGCGTCTATCTCGATCTTCAGGCCCACACTTTTGTCACCGAGGGTTACCGTTACCTTGGTTGCGCTTTCCTTGAGACGGGGCTCGAACGTGGCAAGGACCGAGCGGATCTCGCGCGCCAGGGTCTCGCGATCGAAGTCGCGGGACGAACGGCCCGAAAAGGAAGGCACGCCGTAGTTGACCACACTTCGGCGCACCTCCGGAAAATCGGCCAGCGATGGCGGATTGTCTGCGGCCTGTTCGCTTTCGAAATCGGAAAGAAGCGGAACAGCTTCGAAACGCTCGGTGTTGAACAAGGCCTCGATGTCGCGCCGCACGGCCTCCTTGAGGACGCGGGCCGATACGACCACGCCACGGCTTTCGATCTCTGCGCGGTGTTGGGTCTGAAAGGCCAGGCGATGCAGACGCCGCTTCTGATCCGGTGTCAGCTCCGCGTCGGCATCGATAAGCCGCGTGCTGTCCGCAAGCAGGGTATCCAGCCGGTCTGCGCCAAGCTCGTCCTGTAAGGTCTGGCGCAGCCCGTCTATCTCGGACGTCACGCCCGGCAGGTCGTTGACGAGGCGGTCCCAAAGCGAGGGCTGGACCGCTTCGCGTTTCGCTCGCGAACTGCCGGTCACCTGTAGCTTGTCCGCGCCCGGCCGCCGCACCTCACTTGCCGACATAGACATCCATTTCGATTTCGTCATCCTTGTCATAGACGAACTTGATCTTCTTGTAGGCGAAGCTGACCTCCTCCTCGATCAGGTCCGCTTCATCTTCGGCCTGTTGCATGTCGTATTCCATTATGGAAGCGTCGGTCAGGGTAACGACCAGGTAATCGCTGGTCTCGCCATCGATGGTCCGGCGGGCGGAGAACACAACTTCGTCCAGCGCCTTGTTGTCGAACAGCGCCTTTTTCAGATAGGGCGAGGACTTGTCATAGTGCTTGGTGAACTTGATCATCCCCAAGGACACACGACCGCGGCGTGAGAGCGAATTCGGATCGTACGGCGCGATTATCTTGTAATCGACCCCATGCACTTCGATTTCATCTTCATGGCCGTCTCGAACGCTTGGGCCTTTGATATCCGGAACCTTTAGAAAACCATCGATTTTCACTGGCATTGTCTTTCTCCACCGCTTTCAAACAGAACAAGGTGTGGTTGCTGCGAATCAAGTCTTTACGGACGGGAGTTCCGACACCAATCGGAGCGAAGCGTTGATGCCCTCCAGCTGGTAATGCGGACGCAGATAGAAGCGAGCATTGTAGTAGCCCGGCCGTCCTTCCACGCTGTCCACCTGGACCTCGGCCGCAGCAAGCGGGCGCTTGGCGCGCGCCTTGTCGTCGGCAAAGGCCGGGTTGGCCAGCACGTATCGGTTAATCCACTCGGTCAACCAGATCTGCATGTCGGAGCGTTCCTTGAACGACCCGATCTTGTCGCGCGCAATGGCCTTGAGGTAATGCGCAAAGCGCGACACCGGGAAAAGATAGGGCAGGTTGGCGCTTAGCCGCTCGTTCGACTGTGCGTCGGGATCGACCAGCCGCCCGGCACGTGTCTCGTCGTCCTGCAGCGAATGCGCACCGATGAAAGCCGCGAGATCCGTGTTTTTCCTGTGCAGGATGGGCATCAGCCCCAGCTTGGCCAGTTCTGCCTCGCGCCTGTCGTCGATGGCGACTTCCGTCGGACATTTCATCGCGATCGACCCGTCATCGGTCGGGAAGCTGTGCACCGGCAGGTTGAGCACCGTGCCGCCATTCTCGACGCCGCGGATCTGCGTGCCCCAACCGTAGAGCTTATGGCTACGGTTGATGTTGACGCCCATCGGGAAGGCGGCATTCATCCAGACATATTTGTTGTGGTCGCCCTGCACCTCTTCCTCGAAGGTGAAGCCCTTCACCGGAACGGTGTCGGTGCCGTAGGGCAGCCGCGCCAGCACACGCGGCATGGTGAGGCCGATATAGCGCGCGTCCTCGCTCTCGCGAAGCGATTGCCAGGAGGCGTAGGCCGGGTTCGACACGATCATCTGCAGGTCCTGCGGGTTCGGCAGTTCCTGCCAGCTGTCCATGCGGAACAGGCGGGGCGAGGCGGCCGCGATGAACGGCGTATGCGCGGAGGCACACACACCCGACATATTGCGCAGCAGGCCGACGTCGCGCGGATGGTTCGAGAATTCGTAGGCGCCGATAAGGCAACCGATCGGCTCGCCGCCCAGCATCGAATACTCGTCCGTGTAAACCTTCTTGAAGATCGGGCTCTGGTCCCACATCTGGCCTTCATAGTCTTCGAGCGTGTCGGCCAGCTGTTCCTTGGAAATGTTCATCACCCGGATCTTCAGCTTCTGATCCGTCTCGGTGTTGTTGATGAGGTACCACAGGCCACGCCACGTGCCCTCCATCTCGCGCACTTCCGGCGCGTGCAGGATCTCGTTGACCTGCATCGTCAGCATCTTGTCGATGCCTGCGATCAGCGACTTGATCGACTTGATCGCATTGGACGAAATGGTGGTCGTGTCGGAACGGGATTGCGCGGCCAGCGCAAGGTTGCGCACGAGTTGCTGCAGCTTCTCGCTGTCGTCCTTCTTGACCTTGAAATCCTTCTCGAGGAGCCCGCTGAATTCTCCGAGGTCGATGGCTTCCGCCTCAGCGGCAACGGCTGCGGTTTTTTGTTGTTCGGCCATGATTTACTCCTGAACCTTGTCGTCGTCGGATAATGCCTGGTTGGCGATCTTGCCGAGAAGCGGCTCGTTGTTCAGAAGTTGCGCTATGCGCTTTTCGGCGTCGACACGGCCGTCCATGAAGCCGAGCAGTTCCTCAAGCTGACGACGCATCTTGAGGATTTCGGCTAATTGCGGAACTTGCTCGGCGATCTTGTCCGGCGCGAAATCACCCATTTTGGTGAAGGTGAGGTCAAGCGCCAGTTCCTCGTCCCGTTCGGCGCCTTCAGCCTGGGGCAGTGTATTCTTCACTCGGGCTTTCACGCGCGGCCCGAGTGCCTCCATGAACTTGGGGAAGCGGTTGGCGTCGGTCTCGACAAAGGCGCGGTCCAGCACCGATTTCGACGCTTCCTTGGTCTGTGAAGCGCCGGAAAGGTCGGCCATCACGCCCATGACGAACGGCAATTCGATCGTCGTCGGGCTGCCGTAGGTTTCCACGTCATAGGCGATCTGCACGCGCGGTGCGCGATTTCGTTCGATGACCTTCGCTTTACTTTCGGCTGGCATGGCTTGTTACCTTTCATCCTTCTGGGCCGTCTTCTTGGCATCGGGAACGCCGGCAAGAAGCCGGAATTCCTTCAGCCCCGACGGGGCGAGATCTTCCATCAGTTCAACAAAATCCATATGCACCATCCGGCGAACGCGGCGGGCAAGGTGCGGGATCGGGCTCGACGGTTCGGTGCGGTCATAGAAGGCGACTACGAGGTCGAGGCATTTGACGACGTCGTCGCGCGAGGAAATCCGATCAGGGAGCCCCGCGCTCGGCTCCGCGTAACTTGCCATACTTGCCATCGTATCGGCTCCATTACCGTTTCGAACAGGCGTTGCTGGTTCTGCAGGCGCGAAAACAGGCTTTGCGGCGCCATTCGCGGTGGCGCCGGCGGCCGAGTTTCGTTCGAGGGTCGTCAGCAAACGCTGCAGAAACCGCTTTAATTCCGGAACGGTGGCGCCGCTGCCCTCGATGCGGGCATTGAGGGCGGACTCCACCGCCTCGAGGGCCGCGATCGCGGCGCGCGCATTGGCAAAGAGCGACGTCATCTCCGCGCCGGCCTGATCGATCTGTGCGACGCATGCGCTGCGCACCCGGTTCACCAATTGGCTGTGCGCGCTCGCCAGAGCCGCCTTTTCGGTCGCGTTCAGTCCCGAGGCCGCTTCCTGAAGCATGACACGCTCGTCGAGCGCGCCCTTCTCCAGATCCTCGCCGAGGATCGGGCCGATTGCACGCGGCGCGAAAAATGTCATTTTCCGCAAATCCTTGATCAGGCCATCCTGACTGTTCTGGAGGTCAGTCAGCGCATTAATGCGGCGCAGTGCGGCGTCGCGCGGCGTAGCACCGGGCCGCAGGGCCGGGTGCATGGTTGCCCAGTGCTGATCGAAGGTCTGCGCTATGAGGGTAAGGCCCTCAGCCAGCCCGGCCAGCCGATACTCGTTGGCCAGAGCACGCGTAACGATGACGAGGAGGCGCAGGTCCCGGCCGTGTGGACGCAGCTCTTCGGCCTTGGTGAGCACGGTGGACCAGTCGATCGGAACGGCAACTTCTAACTTGGCGTTCCCTTGATACTCGACCTTTTTCTGCTGTTCCGTCAGACGTGCCAGCTCATGAAAGGCTGGATCGTTGCGCAAATCCTCCCCTGACGGATTTTCACCGTCCAGCGGATTCAGCCAGAGTGCGAGATCAAGCACACCATCCCCCAGCGAGCGGCTCTTGGGCCGTGCGTGACCCAACGTTACCACACCGCGACACTTTACCACAATTTAGTTGCTGCTCAATCTTAATGGAAGCTTGCAGACCGGGGCCTGAGCTCGAAATCGCTGGCGCAATTGCCGAACCCTGTACATGAAGGCATCGCAAAGAGCCGGGCACTCACGGCCGTTTGTAGCCGATGGCGTCGGCTTTTGCCGGGAGGAAAGAAGTCGACTGGTTCGAACACCCAGGCGACCCGTCGATAACGCTCTTTGTCAAGTCGCTGCTTATGTGGCAGTTTACTGACTGGCAGATTGGAGGAGCAAGTTCGATGGAACAGCGCCGGTCGTCGCAGAGCTTTAAACGCAAGGAACTGGTCGGCAAGCTCAATCCCGTCTGTTTGCGCGCCTTCAAGGCTGCGGCCGACACCGCCAAACTGCGCGGCAATCCTTACGTCGAGCTCGTTCACTTCGTCGAACAACTGGTGCTTTCCGAGCGCTCGGATGTGCAACTGATGCTGGCCGACGCCGGGGTGGATGCGAGCCGGCTCACGGCCGATATGACCCGCGCCGTCGACAAGCTGCCTTACGGCGCCACTTCGATCGAGGAATTTTCCGATCACATCTTCCACGCGATCCAGGAAGCCTGGAGCCTGGCGGGGCTGGAGTTCAGCGTCGAGGAAGTCCGCAGTGCGCATATTCTGCTCGCCTGCCTGAAGACGCCGGTGCTGGAAGGACTGCTGTCAAAGATCAGCGGCGAATTCGACAAGATCGATGCGCAGGCCGTCATCGCGCGGTTCGCCGATGTCATCGAGGGTTCACTCGAAGCTGGCGCCTCGACTGCGGTTCCCGCCGCCGAAACACCGCGGCGGGCTCCGGGGGGGGATTCGGCGCTGGCGAAGTATGCGACCGACCTGACCCAGCGCGCCCGCGACGGCAAGATCGATCCGGTCGTCGGGCGCGATCCCGAGATCAGGCAGATCGTCGATATCCTGATGCGACGCCGGCAAAACAACCCGATCCTGACCGGCGAGGCCGGGGTCGGCAAAACCGCGGTCGTGGAGGGCTTTGCCTTGCGCATCGCCGAGGGCGACGTGCCGCCGACGCTGCAGGGCGTCAGCGTACGCATGCTCGATGTCGGCCTGATGCAGGCGGGCGCAAGCGTAAAGGGTGAATTCGAAAAACGGCTGAAGGCGGTCATTGACGAGGTCCAATCCTCAGAGACGCCGGTCATCCTCTTCATTGACGAAGCTCACACCTTGATCGGCGCGGGCGGCGCGGCAGGGACCGGTGATGCGGCCAATCTGCTGAAGCCGGCGCTGGCGCGCGGTGAGCTTCGCACGATCGCGGCAACGACCTGGGCCGAATACAAGCAGCACATCGAGAAGGACCCTGCGCTCACTCGTCGCTTCCAGGTCGTCAAGATAGATGAGCCGTCGGAAGCGGTGGCTGTTCTCATGCTGCGCGGTGTGGCCGGTGTCCTCGAGCAGCATCACAAGGTGCAGATACTCGATGAGGCGATCGAGGCGGCGGTCAGCCTGTCCCACCGCTACATCCCGGCGCGGCAACTGCCCGACAAGGCCGTGAGCCTTCTCGACACCGCCTGCGCCCGTGTCGCCATTTCGCAGCATGCCACCCCGGCCGAGGTGGAGGACATCATGCGCCGCCGCCAGGCGCTGGAGGTCGAGCGCGCCATCATCGGCCGTGAGGCAGCGATCGGCATCGGCGTGGCCGACCGGCAGGCTCGGGTCGAAACCGGGCTTGCCGAGACCGAACTCACGCTTGCTGCCGCGCAGCAACGTTGGGATCGGGAAAAGGCGCTGGTTGGCGAAATACTCGAATTGCGCGCCAGGCTGCGCGGCGAGGGTGTGCCGCTCGATGCCGTGAAGCCTCCGGAGGCGGTCGCCGAAACCTCAGCCGCCGATGTATCTGAGATCAAAGCGCCCGAAACCGATGCGGATCAAACGGCCACTGCCGATCCTTCTCCACCCGATCCGGCTGCCGATCTCGCGCGGCTGCGGGAACTGATGGCCGAACTCGCAGAAGCGCAGGGCGAGACGCCGCTGATCCTGCCGTCGGTCGACCGCAATGCCGTGGCGGCCGTTGTGCAGGACTGGACTGGCATCCCGACTGGCCGGATGCTGTCGAGCCAGACCGAAAAGGCGCTGCGGCTCGCAGCTACCCTGTCCGACCGCGTGGTCGGTCAGGATCACGCCATGGAAATGATTGCCAAGCGCGTGCAGACCAGCCGGGCCGGGCTCGGCGCGCCCGAAAAACCAGTGGGGGTTTTTCTGCTCTGCGGTCCCTCGGGCGTCGGCAAGACCGAAACCGCGCTGGCCCTGGCCGAGACGCTCTATGGCGGCGAGCAGAACCTCATTTCGATCAATATGTCCGAGTTCCAGGAGGCGCATACGGTCTCTACCTTGAAGGGCGCCCCACCCGGATATGTCGGCTACGGCAAGGGCGGCATCCTGACCGAGGCGGTCCGGCGCAAGCCCTATTCGGTGATCCTGCTTGACGAGGTCGAGAAAGCGCATCCGGATGTGCATGAAATCTTCTTCCAGGTCTTCGACAAGGGAATGATGGACGACAGTGAAGGCCGGCGGATCGATTTCAAGAACACGCTGATCCTGCTCACCTCGAACGTCGGCTCCGAAGTCATCATGGACCGGACCAGCAGCGGCACGGTACGGGCGGGGCTCGACGATCTCGACACAGCA
The DNA here is from genome assembly GCF_040318085.1 of Mesorhizobium sp. M1322. Taxonomy (NCBI): domain Bacteria; kingdom Pseudomonadati; phylum Pseudomonadota; class Alphaproteobacteria; order Hyphomicrobiales; family Phyllobacteriaceae; genus Mesorhizobium; species Mesorhizobium sp. M1322. The sequence continues at coordinate 6,947 of NZ_JAMYLP010000010.1, read as the reverse complement.
TTGCGCGCTCCGCTGTTGAAGGTTTTCCCCGCGGCCTTCCTTGGCCGGGTGGTGACCATCCCTTACTACCCGCTCTCGGACACGATGATCGAAGCGATCACCCGCCATCAGTTCGCCAAGATCGCCCGCCGGCTGCGTTTAAGCAACGATGCCGAGCTGGTGATCGGTGACGGCGTCATGGATCTGGTCAAGGCCCGCTGCACCGAGATCGAATCCGGCGGGCGAATGATCGACGCCATTTTGACGAACACGCTTCTGCCGGAATTGAGCCGCGGCGTGCTGAACCGATCGCTCGAGGGTGAAAAGATGACAAAGGTTACTATCGGAGCCTCCGAAGGAGGTTTCACCTATTCCTTCGAATAGCTCAGCACTGTCTTCCGCATCGCCTGCGCGATCAGTCCGCCGGCAGTCAAGCCCAGAGCAAGGGCGACGTACGTGGCGGCAATGGAGCGCTTCGAAAGCACGGTCTCCCAGCCTGGGGTGAGCCCCTTCGGCACGACGAGATAATCCACGACGGCTGCAATCATGGCCACCGCCGAGGCATCGCGCAGCATCAGCAGCGGCGACCGCTGAGGGTTTCGGGCGAGCCACGCCTCGAACGGCGCGGCCCAGAACATGGCCGAGGCATGGTGGGTGCCGAAGCCCAGCGCAGTGTGTGCGAGGTCGGCTTTCCTGAGCGCACCGGCTTTATCGCCGTGCAGCCAGTGGCTGGTGGCGTTGGTCGGCTGCAGTGCGGATTTGCCTTCGGCTTTGGCCAGAAGGGCTAGAACCGCCGCCGTCACAAAGCTTGCGACCGTGCCCGTCACGGCCGTCGAAAGTCCCACATTCAAAAACCCGTTCACCTAAACCTCCGTAAAAACCAGTTCGCCGTCCCTAAATCACCGAACCTGACCTCGGTTCCGTGTCGGCGATGCTGCGGGCTGAGTTGCTGGACCGCCTTCTCTCCGGCGCCAATTCTCCGATATCCCTATCACCCCTGGACAACATGAACATCATGCTGGCAACGTATAACCGGCGGAGGATCAAGACGGCAGCACATTGAGCACCCATAGACTGCCGCCTACCATTTCCACACTGCTTATATGCTTTTGAGCCCGGCGACGCCGTCAGATCTCGAAAGCAGGCTCAATTCGGAGCGCAGATGGTTCGGGTCGGACAGCGCCGTTTCGATCGTCGCATGGAGATGCCGCCAGATCGGCACCGCGTCGGCCAGAACCGCCCGGCCGGCTGGCGTCAGCCGCAGCAGTCGAGCGCGCCTGTCCGTTGGATCGGGCACCGTATCGACGAGGCCACGACGCTCCAACGGCTTGAGATTGGTGGTCAAGGTTGTCCTGTCCATCACCAGCAGCGCCGCCACGCTGCCGAGGTTCGGTGGTTTCGGCCGATTGAGCGACATAAGGAGAGAGAACTGTCCGCTGGTGATGCCGGCGGGCTTCAGCGCGACATCGAAATGGCGCGCGAGCGCACGCGCCGCCCTCTGCGCATGCAGGCACAGGCAGGTCTCACGCACCAGAAGGGTGGTTTCGAAGGCAAGGTCGGCAGGAGCGTGCATCTGAAAGGTTGACATCCATAGGCTCCTTACGTTGATATCAACATAGATGAAGAAGGGTCAATCGTCGGCCGCTTTCCCAAGGATCTGAGACCAATCAAATGGAGACGACCATGAAGATCGTGACCAGCCTGAGCTTCCAGGGCCAGTGCCGCGAGGCATTCGAGTTCTACGCCAAGGTCCTGGGCGGAAAAATCACTGCCGCCATGCCCTATGGCGATGCGCCCCCCGGCATGCCGATCACTGATGAAAAGTACAAGACTTGGCTGATGCACTGCTGGCTCGATGTCGGGGATCAGGCGCTGATGGGTGCCGACATGGACGTCGGATGGGCACCCAACATCGACCAACCGAAGAACGGCTTCGACGTCACCCTGCACACCGAGGACAAGGCCGAAGCCCAACGCTGGTTCGATCAACTGTCTGACGGCGGCAAGGCTGTCATGCCATTCGGCGAGACCTTCTGGTCGCCCGGCTTCGGCTCCCTGGTCGACAGGTTCGGCGTCCCGTGGATGGTCAACGTCATTCCATCGGCTGACTGGAGGCCGTCGCAGGGCTGATCTCCTGCCCAAAGGACCCGGACGTGGCCGGCGTTCTCGATGCGCTCAAGATCGATCGCGCCGATCTCGTCACCCACGACATCGGCAACATGGTCGGTTACGCCTTCGCGATCCAGCATCCCGGGCGGACAACACGCTTTGTCCTCATCGACGCTCCGGTGCCGGGGGTGGGGCCGTGGGAAGAGGTTCTAAAGAACCCGCTGTTGTGGCATTTCCGCTTCGGTGGACCCGACATGGAACGCCTCGTCGCCGGCCGCGAGCGCATTTATCTTGATCGCTTCTGGAACGAATTTCCGCCACCCCCAGCCGTTTCACCGAGGCCTCGCGCGAGCACTACGCCAAGCTGTACGCTCTACCTGGCGCAATGCATTCGGGTTTCGCGCAATTTGCAGCATTTGATCAGGATGCGCTCGACAACCAGGAATTCATCGCCACTAAGGGCAAGCTCACCATGCCGGCTGGCGATCGGCGGAGAGAAGTCATTTGGATCTATGATGGCGACCATCATGCGCTTTGCCGCCAGCGACGTGACCGAAGGCATGGTGCCCAATTCCGGACATTGGATCATGGAGGAGAATCCCGAGGCGACGATCGCCATCGTCCGCGACTTCCTCGCTTCCAAGTGAACGGCAGCCGAACTCTGCCACCCAATCGCCATCCTAGAGGCATTTGCCGCCCGGCAGTCCGGGCCGAAACCTGACCGTCCGTGATTGGGAGCCATATGGCTAAAGCGGCCGATCCGGTACCGCCCGACTACCGGAACCGCTCAGTTGTCCGGTTACGTCGCGTTTAGCTCTGCCATGTAAGGAATTCGGAAGCCGGAGGCCGCACGCTAATGTTGGACAACTACGAGGTAGACGGGTTTGGCGTAATCCACCAGATCGACTTCACACCGATCAAGTACGACAAGCAATACATTTCCTATTACGAGGATCTGAGTGACCGGACCATCAAGCTCGGATATCAGCGACTTGGCTGGGTGCTGGGAATCACCGGCCAAATTCCTCGGTCCGTGCTGGAGATTGGATATGGCACGGGCACATTCGTCGAAGCGGCGAAAATAACCGGGGTCGCCGACTGCGCCGGCTGCGACATCGCAAGGTTTCCGCTGCCCAAGGGCGTCCGCTTTGTCGATTGGGACGAGGCTCTCGCCAGCTCGTGGGATCTCGTCGCCATGTTCGACGTGCTTGAGCACATCCCGGACCTGGGTTTCCTCGCCCGCCTTCAGGCCCGCTACCTGGCCATCGCCGTCCCTTACTGCCGCTGGCGCGAACTCGGCACCGCCGGCGACGGGTGGTTCCGAACGTGGCGTATGCGTCTCCCCAACGAGCACCTGCACCATTTCGACCGTGACTCGCTGGTGGCACTCCTCGCACACAGCGGCTTCCAGTGCGTGACGCTGAACTGCTTCGAGGATGGGATTAGACTGCGGCCCGGCGAAGTGGGTCCGAATATTCTGTCCGGCTTCTTTAGAAAACCATAGGCCAGTTTCCCGCGGGCTCGACCAAAGCGATAGCGCTCGTGCTGTTTTCCCGCCCCCAAAGCCGACTTGGTCCTTTCTCGTCCGGATTTGATCCTGACTGTGCGAAAACGGGCGAGTCAGGTAAGGTTTTGGCATATTGCTTTTTACTAAAACTACCGACGCTCAGCTTTTGGCATGATGCTTAGCAAGCGGCCGTTCAGTTGACGCCCGCTTTTGACCTTCGTGGTGATGCCGTTGAACGTCCGCTACGAACGGCTGGGCCGCGTGGAGGCGAACTGCGACTTCGTCCGCCGCAATAGTCCGTCCGACCATATACGGGCGAGAGAACGGGTTATCAGGCGTACGGAACTATTGAAAATGCTGGCCGTTAGGGTGTTCACCAGTGCGAAGGGGCCAACGTGGAAACTGACGACGCTTCACCGATAGTCACAGGGGTTGAAGCCTCGATTATGTCCTTCGCGGTGGGTACGCCAAGTTCCGATCTCATCTCGTCGAAGGCAGACCCGGCTCGGGAAAGACCACACTCGGGCTGCAGTTTTTGCTCAATGGCGCGCAAAACAAGGAGAGATGCCTCTACATCACGCTATCAGAAAGTAAGCGCGAGCTGCTTTCGGTCGCGAGCCGACATGGCTTGAGCCTCAATGGCATAGAGATCCTAGAGCTTGTCCCTCCAGAGCTTAGCCTCGATCCATCCCAGCTCCAGACATTGGTTCATTCTTCCGATCTGGAGCTTGGTGAGACCGTGCAATCAGCGCTGGCTGAAATCGAGCGCCTCAAGCCAGACCGAGTCGTGTTCGATTCGCTATCCGAAATCCGTCTCTTTTCACAAGGCTCGTTGCGCTATCGGCGGCAAGTCCTGGCACTTAAGAGCTTTTTCCTGCTCAGCAACGCAACTGTCCTATTGCTCGATGACCTGACCGCAGAACATGACGATCTAATTTGCACTCGATCAGTCACGGCGTCATCAGGTTGGAACAGCTGTCGCCGGTGTACGGCGGAGAGCGACGGCGGCTGCGCGTCATCAAGATGCGTGGGGTACAAATCCGCGGTGGCTACCACGATTTCGTCATTCGGCCGGGCGGCCTGACCGTGTTTCCCAGGCTTGTCGCTTCCGATCATGAGATGGTCGAGTATGGCCCGCCTGCCTCAAGCGAAACTGCAATTGACAACCTGGCTGGCGGAGGCTTGGAGCGCGGCACCAGCACCCTGCTTATGGGTCCCTCCGGGGTGGGAAAATCAACCATTGCCAGCGCTTATTGTCATGCTGCGCTCCTCCGAGGCGAGAGCGTCCTGGTGCTCTTGTTCGACGAGACAAAACGAATCTTCATGGCGCGCGCTTCAGGTCTCGGCATGAATCTGGAGGCGTTTGCCGAAGAGGGCAGATTGTTGCTGGAACAGATCGACCCGGCGGAGCTCGCCTGGTGAGCTGTCGGCGCGCATACAGTCCGCCGTCGAACGGTCCAATGCAAGGATCGTCGTCGTCGACAGCCTCACCGGCTACCTTAACACTATGTCTACAGAGCAGCATCTCGTGCTTCAAATGCACGAGATCCTTACCTATCTCAATCACAAGGGAGTGGTTACAATTCTGGTTTTTGGCCAATCATGGATTGATTGGCCAGGTGGCAGCTCCTGTCGAAATGACGTATCTCTGCGATTCCGTCATGCTTTTGCGCTTCTTCGAGAGTGGCGGTCGCTTGAGGCGCGCTATTTCGGTCGTAAAAAGGCGCGTAGGCCCGCACGAAGACACCATTCGTGAGTTTAAAATCACCGCCGCTGGATTGGCTGTGGGTGAACCACTGGAGGATTTCCAAGGCATCCTTACGGGCGTGCCCTCATTCGAGGGCAAGAAGGCCGACCTTCTCGAAGATGAGCCGTCGTGATGAACACTTGACCCGGAAGTTCTTCTGCTTGCGCCGATAGGGCGTGATGGCAAGATTGCAAGTTCGATCCTCGCTGCCAATCGGATCAGTTCATGCATCTGCTCGAGTCTCGACGAAGCAATGCCGCTTCTGGACCGTGCACATTGCCTTGTCGTTGCCGAGGAGGCACTGATCAGCGCCGATCGCAGTCTGTTTGCAGCTTGGCTCGAGAATCAGCCGGCGTGGTCAGATTTTCCAATCGTGCTTCTGACAATGCGTGGCACCGAGTTCGACAAGCGTCTTGCGTTTCTCGATCGTCATCTGATTGTGCTTGAACGGCCGTTTCTGGCCTCGAGTTTGGCCAACTCTGTGCGATCTGCTCTGCGCGCCCGCGCCCGCCAGATCGAGGTCAAGTCCTTTATCGAACAGAAGCAGGAAGTGACCCAGCGGCAGAACCTGCTGATCCGGGAACTGCATCATCGCGTCAAGAACACGCTGGAAATGTTAGGGCCATGATGGGCGCAACGGCCAGGTCAACCGATAGCGTTGAGGAGTTCGTGCGTAATTTTTCGGCCAGGATCGTCTCACTGGCCCAAACGCATTCGATTTTGACGGACGACTACCGGCAGACCGCCTCTTTGAACAAACTTCTTGAGGGGGAACTCCGACACTACGACACAGACGACAGCCCACGTATACGGCTTGAAGGACCGAACGTCGCGCTCATTGCCGACGTTGCCGTACCGGTCGGCATGGCCCTCCATGAGCTTGCCTCCAATTCGGCGAAATTCGGGGCGTTGTCTCGGCCTGAAGGTCAGCTTGCCGTCTGTTGGTCAGTCGGCAGTTCTGGTGCTGGGCAGACGCTCAGCCTCGCCTGGCAGGAGCGCAACGGACCCCCGGTTCAGACGCCGACGCGGCGGGGTTTTGGCACCGCGCTTCTAGAAAAGGTGGTACCCGTGCAATGTGATGCCAAGGTTGAACTCGACTATCAACAAGATGGCCTGCGCTTCACCTTGGTCCTACCGCTGCGCGAGACAAGGCTCGTGCCTTCCTACTCGTAAACCTCACCGCGGCCTCAAATTTGGCGATGGTCGGTTGAGCCCATGACTGGTACTGTGCTTTTCAGGGAAAAGAACGGGCCCCCGAGATGACATCGGATTCAGAGAAGGCCGTTGAGCAGTTGCTCGATACACCCGATCTTGCCACCGCGCTGGAAAGCGATCAGTTCAAAAAATTCCTCGACCAGGTGCCAATCGCGATTGCTGTTTCGGACTTGAGCGCGAAAGAGCGCGTGGTCTATGCCAATCCGGAATTCGAAAAACTGTCAGGTCTAACGGCGAACGCGCTTACGCGGCAGAATTGGGCAGCACTCCCTGGTATCGGCCTCCATCAGCACCAGGACCGGCCACTTGGCGAAGCCGTGGTTGAGGAGACCGATTTCGTCGGCACCTTCCGGCTGGAGCGCGAAGCGGACAGGGCCGTAATAACTGACG